>JBBKVJ010000341.1:0-12915 GCA_037968375.1 Paracoccaceae bacterium
GGTCAGGCGGGCTTCGGTATAGCGGGCGGCGGCGGGGTTATCGCCGTCGCTAGTGCCAAAATTGCCATGGCAGTCGACCAGCGGGTAGCGCACCGCAAAATCCTGCGCCAGCCGCGCCATTGCATCATAAATCGCTGAATCGCCATGCGGGTGATAGTTGCCCATCACATCACCGGAGATTTTCGCCGATTTCCGGAAACCGCCGTTCGAGGCCAGTTTCAACTCGCGCATCGCGAACAGGATGCGCCGGTGCACCGGCTTCAGACCGTCGCGCGCATCGGGCAGCGCCCGATGCATGATGGTGGACAAAGCATAGGTCAAATAGCGCTCGCCGATCGCACGGGCCAGCGGTTCGGTCAGCTCCAGTGGCTGCATCTTGGGGTCATCGGGCGTATCGGTCACGGATGTGGTGTATCGCGGTCCGCCGGATCGGTCCAGTTGTGATCACCGGCAAATATTTCAACATTCTCGGAAACCATATGCCTCCCGTCGGCGTTTAATTGCCGAACGCCACAAGAACCTGAGGGATAATCAGATGCTGCTCCGTCTTCTCACCTACACCTATCTGGGCATGGCCGGGGCTGTCATCTTCCTCGGCAAGGACCCGAACGCCACGTCCGGCACTGCCTTGGCGCTGGCCAATGTCAATCTGACCACCGCCGCCGTCGAGGCCGAGCCGGTGTCCAGCCGTTCGGCAACCTCGCCCACCTCGGTCGTCATGATGGGTCAGGCGCGGGCCGTGTTGAACGACGCCCAGGTTCAGCTTATCCAGGCGTCGCTGCCAATCTCGGCATCACACACGCCGGCAGTGGCCGAGGCGCAGACGACGACTTACACCAAGGGCGTTCCGGTCAGTTTCCCCAAGCCCGAGCGCGGTCTGATCAGCTATACCGAACCCAAGGTGCAGGCCGATACCGCTGCGGCCGACAGCACCGCCGGTGCCGATACGCTGTACATTACCGGCAGCCGGGTGAACCTGCGTCAGGGTCCGGGCACCGACAATGCGATCGTGGCGTCGCTTGTGCTTGGAACGAAAACCGTTGCGCTGGGTGCGGAAAACGACGGTTGGGTGATGATCCGTGACACCCAGACCGGCACCGAAGGCTACATGGCCGCCCGGTTCCTGTCGCCGACGCGTCCCTGACGAATTGTAACTGAAGGTCGGGCGGGCTAGTCAGCGGGCATTCACCGCGTGAGGCCCGCCTTGACCCAACGCTCGCTCCTCATCACCGGATCATCCTCCGGCATCGGATACGACGCAGCCCACGGCATGGCCAGCCGTGGCTGGCGCGTCTTTGCGACCTGCCGGCAAGAGTCCGATTGCGAACGTCTGCGCGGCGAGGGGCTGGAAAGCTTCCGTTTGGATTATGCCGACGAGGCCAGCATCGAAACTGCTGTCGATCAGGTGCTGTCGCTGACCGGCGGCACGCTGGACGCGGTCTTCAACAACGGTGCCTTCGCCTGTCCGGGTGCGGTCGAAGACCTGCCGCGCGGCGCGTTGCGCGAAATATTCGAGACCAACCTTTTTGGCGTCCACGACCTGACGCGCCGGGTGATCCCGGTGATGCGCGCGCAGGGGCATGGCCGGATCGTGCAATGCTCATCGGTTCTGGGCTTTACCGCGATGAAATGGCGCGGCGCCTATGTTGCGACGAAATACGCGATGGAGGGGCTGACCGACACCTTGCGCATCGAGATGCGCGATACGCCGGTCAAGATCATCCTGATCGAACCCGGGCCGATCACCAGCCGCATCCGGGCCAATTCGATCCCGCATTTCGAGCGCTGGATCGACTGGCAGGCCTCGCCCCGCGCCGAGCAGTACGAGGCGACGCTGCTGAAACGCCTTTACGAGCCGAAAACCGGCCCCGACAAGTTCGAACTGCCCGCCTCGGCTGTGACGGAAAAGCTGATCCACGCGCTTGAGGCCAAAAATCCCCGTCCACGCTACTATGTCACGACGCCGACCTATATCATGGGGGCGATCCGGCGGCTGTTGCCGACGCGGGCGCTCGACTGGGTGCTGACCAAGGGCTAAGGCCTACGCCGCTTGCGAAAGGAAAATCGATGACCTCCGACCCCCTGTTCTGGCTGATCGCACTGGCCTGCCTTGCCGTCGTCGGCGTTCTGGCCTTGGGTATCGGCGGCTTTGGCAAGGGTGGCGAGGGCCGCGGCAAAAGCTCAAACAAGCTGATGCAATGGCGGATCGGGTTGCAACTGGGCGCGGTGCTGTTGATCGTGCTGTTCGTGTTCCTGCGCGGCACGGGGGGCAACTGATGGTTGTCCTAAACAAGATTTATACCAAGACCGGCGATGCCGGGGAAACCGCGCTGGGCAACGGCGCCCGTGTGGCCAAGCATTCGGTGCGGGTTACCGCCTATGGCACGGTCGACGAGACGAACGCGGTGGTGGGTCTGGCCCGCCAGCACTCCACGGACGACATGGACGCAGCTCTGGCCCGCATCCAGAACGACCTTTTCGATCTCGGAGCCGACCTTTGCCGCCCCGACATGGAGAACGACGCCGAAGCCGGGTATCCGGTTCTGCGAATGGTCGATGCGCAGGTGAAACGCCTGGAATCCGAGATCGACACGATGATCGCGCGGCTGGAACCCCTGCGCAGCTTCATCCTGCCCGGCGGCTCAGCCCTTGCCGCACAGCTGCACCTTTGCCGCACCGTCAGTCGCCGCGCCGAACGCCTGACGGTAGAACTGGCGACGATTGAATCGGTGAATGAGGCGGCGGTGAAATACCTAAACCGCCTGTCAGATTGGTTCTTCGTCGCGGGCCGTATCGCCAACGACGACGGGCGCGCCGATGTGCTGTGGGTGCCGGGGGCGAACCGGTAAAGCCAAAACGCGGCGTCGTCGGGCCTTAACGCGACGATTTTGCCCTGTTTTCATCCGCGATCAGCCGCTAGAACCCCTCAAAGCCATAGGGAGAACCACGCCAATGAAGGTGCTCGTACCGGTCAAGCGGGTGATCGATTACAACGTGAAGGTTCGCGTGAAAGCGGACGGCAGCGGTGTCGATCTCGCCAACGTCAAGATGTCGATGAACCCGTTCGACGAGATCGCGGTGGAAGAGGCGATCCGCCTGAAGGAGGCGGGCAAGGCCGACGAGATCATCGCGGTGTCGATTGGCGTGAAACAGGCGCAGGAAACGCTGCGCACCGCCTTGGCGATGGGTGCCGACCGCGCGATCCTGATCGTGGCGGCGGATGACGTGCACACCGATATCGAACCCCTCGCGGTGGCGAAGCTGCTCAAAGCGGTGATCGACGAGGAAAAGCCGGGGCTGGTTCTGGCCGGCAAGCAGGCCATCGACAACGACATGAACGCCACCGGCCAGATGCTGTCGGCCCTTCTGGGCTGGAGCCAGGCCACCTTCGCCTCGAAACTGACCATTGACGGCGACAGTGCCACCGTGATGCGCGAGGTCGATGGCGGCATGCAGACGATCAAGGTCAAGATGCCGGCCATCGTGACGGTCGATCTGCGCCGGAACGAGCCGCGCTATGCCTCGCTGCCGAACATCATGAAGGCCAAGAAAAAGCAGCTCGACGAAAAAACCCCCGCTGATTACGGCGTCGATGTCACGCCCCGCCTGACCATCGTCAAGACGGTTGAACCGGTGGGCCGCAAGGCGGGCGTCAAGGTCGGCTCGGTCGACGAGCTGATCGCGAAACTCAAAGACGAAGCGGGGGTGCTCTGATGGCTGTTCTTCTTCTGGCGGAAGTGACCGATGGCGAATTGATGATGGACGCGACCGCCAAGGCGGTGACGGCGGTGAAATCGCTGGGTCCGGTGACAGCACTTTGCTGTGGCGCGCGGGCGGCGGATGCGGGCAAGGCGGCGGCGAAAATTGACGGCGTCGACAAGGTTCTGGTGGCCGAGGATGCCTCGCTGGGCCACCGGCTGGCCGAACCGACGGCGGCCCTGATGGCCAGCCTTGCGGGCGATTACGAACATATCGTGGCCCCGGCGACGACCGACGCCAAGAACGTGCTGCCCCGGGTGGCGGCATTGCTTGATGCGATGGTGATCTCGGATGTCTCGGGCGTGATCGATGCCAACACGTTCGAACGCCCGATCTATGCGGGCAACGCAATCCAGACGGTGAAGTCCACGGACGCGAAAAAGGTCATCTCGATCCGCTTTTCCGCCTTCGATGCGGCGGGTGAGGGCGGCGATGCGCCGGTCGAGACAATCAAGGCGGCGGCCAATCCCGGTCTGTCGGAATGGGTCGAAGACCGGGTCGCGGCCTCGGACCGTCCGGAACTGACCTCGGCCGGGATCGTCGTCTCGGGCGGCCGCGGCGTCGGCTCGAAAGACGATTTCGCGCTGATCGAAAAGCTGGCCGACAAGCTGGGTGCCGCCGTCGGTGCCAGCCGTGCTGCGGTCGATTCGGGCTATGCGCCAAACGACTGGCAGGTTGGCCAGACCGGCAAGGTCGTGGCGCCGGACCTTTACATCGCCGTCGGCATTTCCGGCGCGATCCAGCATCTGGCCGGGATGAAGGATTCGAAGGTCATCGTGGCGATCAACAAGGACGAAGAGGCGCCGATCTTTCAGGTTGCCGATTACGGTCTTGTCGGCGATCTGTTCACCGTCCTGCCCGAGCTGATCGACAAGCTTTGAGAGCGTCGGGGCGGTCGTCAGACCGCCCCCTTTGCCTCAATCCAGCGCCCGCGCCAGTGCCGCGCCCAGCTGATCCGCCACCTCCTGATGCACCGCCACATTCGGTGCCGAGGCTGCGGCCTGTTCTTCCTGCGCGCCATAGACCATGCCTGCGGTCCCCACCGCCCGCGCCTCGGCGGTTTCCACGACTTCGACCACATCCGCCACCAGCGGGCGCAATTCGTCGATCATCGTTCGCGTCACATACAGCGGATCGGGCGCATGGGCGTTGATGTCGGCACCATCGCCGGGTGCCGCTTCGCCGATCCACAACAGGATCTTCTTGCCGCCAACCTGATTCAGAAGCTGCCGCATCCGCCCGACCCAGGCTGACTTCAGCACTTCCGCAACCATGAAGAATTTCTCCGGCGAGCGGCTTTGCAACTCGGCCAGAAGATGCCGGTTGAAGTTGTAATCGGTGAAATCGACATCGCGGTAGAGCGTCTTCAGCATCTGCGACGCCGACAGGAACCGGTCGTTGCGGCGCGGATGGACGGCATAAAACCGGTTCGACAGGTTCTGCGCGCCCAGAAGCTGAATCACCGTCGCATCGGCGCCGGCACACATTTCCAGCACCGCCTTGTCCTGCAGGAAAACGTCGATCCCGGCACTGACATAGCCCAGGTTGACCATGCGCCGGTCAGTCGCGGCTTCGATCAGCATCGGATAGGGCCGCTCGATAAAGCGGCCATAGGTCTCGGACCCGCCCAGAACCGCGACATACCCGTCTTCGGTTTTCCGGCGCGGCCCCCGGAACAGAAGTTTCGACGCGCCGTAACGGCACGGGAAATATTCCAGGGCGTTGTCGCCCCGCGTGACATAGCTCATCTGGCCCACCTGCACTTCATGTTTCACCCGGGCGCAGATTCGCCCATGCGGGTTGCCAAAAAGCTAAAGCTGCAATTTGACAGATCGCCCGGCACGCCGTTTCGCCGAGCGCCGGACTTGCGCGCGTGCAGCGCAGGCGCATATGGTCCGCCGGTCAGCGAAAGGGCCAAGGTCATGCAAATCCAATCAATCGGTGTTGTCGGGGCAGGCCAGATGGGCAACGGCATCGCCCATGTGCTGGCGCTGGCGGGCTATGACGTGTTGATGACCGATATTTCGGACGTGGCGTTGCAAGCCGCCGTCGATCTGATCGACCGCAACATCGAACGCCAGGTCTCACGCGGCAAGGTTTCTGCCGAAGACAAGGCCGCCGCGATGGCACGGATCAAGACCACGCTCAAGCTGACCGATCTGGGCCAATGCGATCTGGTGATCGAGGCCGCGACCGAACGCGAGACGGTCAAGCAGGCGATCTTCGAAGACCTTTTGCCGCATCTGAAGCCGCATACGATCCTGACCTCGAACACCTCGTCGATCTCGATCACGCGGCTGGCCTCGCGCACCGACCGGCCGGAAAAATTCATGGGCTTCCACTTCATGAACCCGGTGCCGGTGATGCAACTGGGCGTACTGATCCGCGGCATCGCGACGGATGAGGAAACCTTTGCCGCCTGCCTCGCCGTGGTCGAGCGTCTGGGCAAGACCGCCTCGACCGCCGAGGATTTCCCCGGCTTCATCGTCAACCGCATCCTGATGCCGATGATCAACGAGGCGGTCTATACGCTGTACGAAGGCGTCGGCAACGTGAAGTCGATCGACGAGGCGTTGAAGCTGGGCGCCAACCACCCGATGGGGCCGCTGGAGTTGGCCGATTTCATCGGGCTTGATACGTGCCTCGCGATCATGAACGTGCTGCATGACGGGCTGGCGGATACGAAATACCGGCCCTGTCCGCTGTTGACGAAATACGTCGAGGCCGGGTGGCTTGGGCGCAAGACCGAGCGTGGGTTTTACGACTATCGCGGCGAAGTGCCGGTGCCGACGCGGTAGGAATTCAAGTCACGACAGAGGGCAGCGACTGACCGCGGGCTGCCGCTGCTACGCTGGTGGTCGCCGCTTTATGGCGGAGCATCGCCTCACTTCAATCGTCGCACCAACGTCACCCTAGCGGCTGCCCTGGGGGCGGTCAGCCGCTGCCCGGCGGCCCGTGCCGGGCCTTTATTCCGGGCGGGTTCTTAAACTAATTACCCTCCGCCTACCGCACCGGCGCCATGATCGCATCCTCCATCGAACAATCCCGCACTACATCCGCGCCGCAGACCCTCGGCTCGAACTCCCGCGTCAGGCAGAGCCGCGCTTCTTCGATGCGGTTGCGCTTGCAGGTGATGGTCAGCATGTCGACCTGCCAGTCCGGATTGGCCTCGAGAAACGCCGCCTCGACCACGCGGGCGGGCAGTTGCACGATCTCGGGCAGTTGCCGGAATACCTCGGGCCGGTTCACCATCTCATAAGCTGCCCGCGAGGCCGCGAAATAGTCTTCGGACGATAGCCCCGAACAGCGCCCGTGTTTCTTCCACTGATGCCACGCCGCCCCTGCCGACCCCATGATATCTGCCATCGCAGCGGTCTCGGCGCGCGATGGATCGACACGCCAGGCCCAGCAGTTCGACGGCCACCCGACCTCGTTCTGCGGCCACAGCCCATGCAGCACCCAGCCGAAATCATGGGCGCCGTCGCATTCCGGCGATCGCTGCGCATCGCCCTCCAGATCGCACCAGGTCGGCGACCATGACAGCGACAGCACATAGTAATCAAACTCGCCCGGCTTCTCGCCCTCGGCCCAGGCAGGCCAGGCCGACAGGATCGCGGGCAGGATCAGGACCAGAATCAAACGCAATTTCACTTCCCCTTCCGGCTTTGCGCGCATATATAGCCCCTGATCTCCCCGAAATCGAGGAATCCTGGCCCCGGCCAGAGCCGTTTCCCGGCTAGGGCAGAGTACTGCGAAGGAGCACGCGCATGAACAAGCCGCTCATGGCCAAGGCCACCGCCGTCTGGCTGGTCGACAACACCACGCTGAACTTCGATCAGATCGCCGCGTTCTGCGGTCTGCACGATTTGGAAGTGCAGGGCATCGCCGACGGCGACGTGGCCACCGGCGTCAAGGGCTTCGACCCCTTGGCCAACAACCAGCTGGACGCGATCGAGATCGAGCGTGGCGAGAAAGATCCCGCCTACCGGATGAAGCTGAAATTCAACGCCTCGGCCATCGGCGAAGAGGTCCGTCGCGGCCCGCGCTACACGCCGCTGTCCAAGCGTCAGGACCGGCCCGCCGCAATCCTCTGGCTGGTGAAATTCCACCCCGAATTGACCGATGGCCAGATCGGCAAGCTGGTCGGCACCACCAAGCCGACGATCCAGACGATCCGCGACCGTTCGCACTGGAACATCAACAATATCCAGCCGATCGACCCGGTCGCCCTTGGCCTGTGCAAACAGACCGAACTGGATGCCGCCGTGCAGAAGGCCGCCAAGAAGAAGGGCGGCGACGAGACGATGAGCGATGATGACCGGCGCAAGCTGGTCTCGACCGAACAATCGCTGGGCATGTCGCCCGATACCAAGATCCCGTCCTCGATCGTCGGGCTGGAAACCTTTTCGCTTTCCGATGACGACGACAAGGAAGGACCGGTCCCGAATGCCGATACCTTCTTCAACCTGCCTGACGACGCGGATGATGATGATGATGACGACGACAAGGGCGACAAGAAGGGTCGCTGACCCGGCCCCGGTCGACCCAAGTCATGACAAGGCCCCGTCCACCCGGCGGGGCCTTTTCCTTTGCCCAAAGCCACCTTGACACGCCCACCACAACCGGCCCCCATCGCGGCAACAGGAGGCACCCGATGACATCCGAATTCGACACCGAGCTTGAACAGCGTCTGATCCGCTACTGCGCCATCGACAGCCAAAGCGATGAGGACAGCCCGACCTCGCCCAGCACGAAAATCCAATTCGGCATGCTGACCCTTCTGGTCGACGAGCTGACCGGTATCGGCGCCGAGGATGTCCGCCTTACCGATTACGGCGTTGTTCTGGCCACGATCCCGGCCACCGCCAAGGGCCCGACCATCGGCCTTCTGGCGCATGTCGACACAGCGCCCGCGTTCAACGCCAGTGGCGTCAAACCCCGCGTCCATCGCGGCTATAACGGTGGCCCGATCACCTATCCCGACGCACCCGACCTGGTGCTGTCGCCCGACAACTCACCCTACCTCGGGACCAAGGAAGGCCACGACATCATCACCGCCTCGGGCACCACGCTTCTGGGTGCCGACGACAAGGCCGGCGTCGCGATCATCATGACCGCCGCGCGGCACCTTCTGGCCAACCCTGAGATCCCGCATGGGAAAATCCGCATCGCCTTTACCCCCGACGAAGAGATCGGCCGTGGCGTGACCGAACCGCTGCCCGCCGACCTCGCCGCCGATTTCGCCTATACGTTCGACGGCGCGGAAGTGGGCGAGATCGAGTACGAAAGTTTCTCCGCTGACGGTGCCATGGTCAGGATCACCGGCGTCTCGATCCACCCCGGAACCGCCAAGGGCAAGCTGGTCAACGCGCTGCATCTGGCTGCGAAGGTGATCAGCACCCTGCCGCAGGCCACGAAGACCCCCGAGACGACCGAGGGCCGCGACGGATTCATCATGGTCGGCGAAATGCGCGGCAATGCCGCCGAGGTCGAGCTGAAATTCATCCTGCGCGATTTCGAACTGGACGGGCTGGCCGCCAAGGGCGCCTTGCTCAGTCAGGTCTGCGAGACCGTCGCCGCCACCGAACCCCGCGCGAAGATCACCTGCCAGATCAAGCCGCAATACCGCAACATGCGCTACTGGCTGGAGAAAGACATGGCCCCCGTCGACCTCGCCCGCGCCGCCGCAAGGGACCTTGGGATCGAGCCGCTTTCGGTCCCGATCCGGGGCGGCACCGATGGTTCGCGCCTGACCGAAATGGGTGTGCCCTGCCCGAATATCTTCACCGGCATGAAGGAACTGCACGGGCCACTGGAGTGGATTTCGGTGCAGGACATGGGCGTGGCGGTGCGGATGTGTCTGCGGGTGGTGGAGCGGGCCGCGGCGTGAGGGTCGGGTGATCGGGCGGACCACCGGCCCGGATCGCCGCGCGTTGCGTTCGCGTCGCAAGCCGACCGACGACAGGTGAGGGCCCGGAGGACGGCGGTCAGCGGATCGCCCGGCAAGCCGCCCCGCAACCAGCCGCCGGACATCTAGCCTTTGCAGACCGCCATCAGGTTGTGACCGCGCGCGCGGGTCTCATAGCCGCGCGTTTGCAGCATCTCGGTCAGCTGCGGCATCGGACTTTCACCATAGCGCTCGGGGCCCGCATCAATGGATATCTTGCGCGGTCGCAGGTCTCCCATTCCCTCGATCGCCTCGATTTCGGCGCCTTCGGCTTCGAGTTTCAGGAAATCGACGCGGTCCACTCCGAGCCGGACCACCAGATCGTCGAGCCTCAGGATCTGAACGTCGATGGCTTCGCCGGTGGCGCCCCGGTCGGGCGACAACAGCGAATGATCGACGCAGCGGCGGCTCATCTGCAGCGGCAAGGTGCCGGTGGCGTTGAACAGCCCGGCCTGGATCACCTCGGCATTCGCGAAATCGCCGAGATTCATCAGGCAGCAATCGTAATTCGCGGGCGCGGGTTCGATCAGAATCACGCGCTTTGCGATCTCGACCACCGATCGCGCGAAGCCACCGACATAGGCGCCGCAATCGATGACGACATCGCCCTCATCAACCTCGCACCAGCCGTCCTGCTGATACTTGCCGCCGATGCTTTCGACATATCCCATCAGGATGGTCCGGTGATTCTCGCGGTGCAGAGGGCGCGGAAAGGCGATGGCGCGGCCGTTTTGCCGGGCTACGATCGCCTCGCCGATCTCGAACGACGTATCAGCGAAGACCTCGTGACTGCGCGATACCTCGCTCAACGCGGCAAGAACCTCGGCCTCTCCCGCACCGACTTCGGCCTCCCGAATGCGCTTGCGCATCCAGGGCTTAAGCTGGGGGGGAGGTGTCATGAACATCGCGTATTCTCCGTGGTCGCGGCTTGGGCAGCCAGAATAGTGTCATCCATATAGCAAACTTCTGCCATGTCATCCCGGCATGGCCTTGAGGCTGGTTCGTCTCGCGCTGCGCCGGTCATTCGGCTGCGACTACAGGACAGTCCCGGATCATCACGCTGGACGGCATCGCCGCTTTCTGATTCTGATCGGCGCCATGACACGCGACCTGCGCCCTCACCTGCTGACCTTCGGCATCATCCTCGCCTCGGCGGCATGGCTGCTGTGGATCGGGCGCGCGCCGATCTGCACCTGTGGCTATGTGAAACTTTGGCATGGCGAGACGATGAGTGCGGAAAACTCGCAGCATATCGCCGACTGGTACACGCCCTCGCATATCATCCACGGGCTGTTGTTCTACGCGGGCCTGTGGCTGGTGGCGCGCAAGCTGTCGCTGGGCTGGCGGCTGACCATCGCCACGCTGGTGGAATGCGCGTGGGAAATTCTCGAGAACTCCAACGCGATCATCGAACGCTACCGCGCGGTGACGATCTCGCTGGATTACTACGGCGATTCAGTTCTGAATTCGGTGGCGGATATTCTGGCGATGGTGGCGGGATTTTACCTCGCGCGGGTGATCCCAGTCTGGGCTTCTGTGGTGCTGGTCATCAGCTTCGAGGTACTGACCGCCTTGGTGATCCGCGACGGGCTGGCGCTGAACGTGCTGATGCTGCTGTGGCCCTTGGATGCGGTCAGGATATGGCAGGGCGGCGGCTGAACCGGGCGCGCCCGGATTTTTCGCAGAAACATCGTTAGCGTCCCGCATCAGACGGGTTGGCATGGGCCGCCAGAATCCGGCCCTCGCAGTCGCCAAAGCCGATCCGGTAGCCGTCGCCTTCGGCCCAGCCGGTCAGCGTCAGCCTGTCGCCGTCCTCCAGAAAACTCCGCGCCTCGCCCGTGTCGAGGGTCAACGGTTCCTTGCCGCCCCAGCTCAGTTCCAGAAGACTGCCGCGATTGCCCTTTTCGGGTCCAGATATCGTGCCCGAGCCGAGCAGATCGCCGACCTCCATCGGGCAGCCCGAGGTGGTGTGGTGCGTCAGTTGCTGTGCGGCGGAATAATACATCTCGCGGTAGTTGGTTCGGCTGATCGTGCTGGGGGCCTTGCCGTCAGGCGCCAAACGCGCCTCCAGATGGATATTGTAGAGCATCGGGCCGGGTTCCGTCAGGTAGGGCAGAAGCGGGTGCTCGCGCTTCGGCGTCGCCACCCGGAACGGTTCCAGCGCCGCCTTGGGGACGATCCAGGGGCTGATCGTGGTCGCCGAGGCCTTGGCCTGGAACGGCCCCAGCGGCTGATATTCCCAGGCCTGGATATCCCGCGCCGACCAGTCGTTCAGCAGCACATAGCCAAAGATCATCGCGTCGGCCGCTGCCACCGATACCATACCTTCGGATCGCAGGCCCACGACCGCCCCCATCTCCAGCTCGAAATCGAAGCGTTTCGACGGGCCGAACGTGGGCAGTTCAGCGCCCGGCGGTTTCAACTGTCCCCAGGGGCGGCGCACATCGGTGCCCGAGACGACAACCGATGAGGCGCGGCCGTTGTAGCCGATGGGCATATGCAGCCAGTTCGGCGGCAGAGCGTTCGAAGGGTCGCGGAACATCGAGCCGACGTTGAAGGCATGGTGCCGCCCGGCGTAGAAATCGGTGTATTCGCTGACATCGAACGGCATATGCAGACGTGCCCCTGCCATCGGCACGAGGTAGGGCTGAAGCCAGCGCGCGGCCTCGGCACCCGCCACCAGACACGCCGTGATCTGCGCGCGAAACTCGGCCCAGACCTCTGGCCCCTGCGCCATGAAGTCGTTCCAGGCGCCGGTGACGAACAGTAGGTCTTCCGGCAGGTCCAGCTTGCGGTCCTGTTCCAGCGCCGTCACGTCGAGAATCATATCGCCGATGGCCACGCTGCAGCGCAGATCGCCTGCCACCGAAAACACGCCATATGGCAGGTTCTGGATCGGGAAATCGGTTTTGCCGTCGTTGGCGCTGTCGATCCAGCTTTTCATGGCTCCGCCCCGGTTGATTCGCCTGCGTGCCGTCAATTTGTGCAGATCGCCGCGCCCGAGTCCAAGCCGCGCCTACCGTCGCGCCATCATCGCCAGACGGATCAGCGCGCGTTCCATCACCGCCATCGCAGGTGCCCGCGCGGTCGAGCGGAGCGACAGGTCGGTATCGATCAGCAGCGCCAGCGCCTGTTCCAGCCGCGTCAGGCCCCAGGATTTCGCCTGCTTTTGCACCCGGTCGCGGCGCGGGCCGAAGACCGGCGGGCGC
>JBBKVJ010000342.1:0-2805 GCA_037968375.1 Paracoccaceae bacterium
CCGCCTCGGCATAGGCATTGGCGGGCGCCCCGGCGTCGGGCTGGGCGCGCAGGGCGGTCATGTCATCCTCGATCAGAACGGTGCGGACCCCGGACAGCAGCGTGTAATGCACCCAGCCACCGGCGCCGTCACGATCGGCGACGCGGCGCCAGTTGGAAAACTCGGCCACCACCTGCAGCGGCATGTCGCGGCGCTGGAACACCCAGTCGATCCGGTGATCGGTGCCGGGGCCGCGCCGGGCGTTGGCGATGTCGGCCTTCAGCGACACGAAACGCGGCATCGGCAGGTTGGTCACCGGGCCGCGGTCCTGAGCCTGGCCCGGCCCGGCGCAAAGGGCAAGCGCCAGTGCAAGGCCGCGTGTAATCGCGTGAGTCATATCCTGTCTCTCAACCTGCCGATATCGGCAACTTTATTGCTCTGCCATCTCGCGGGGTTCTTGTGCCCGGCCCCACTATGCGCCACCTTGCCAGCCAAAGCCACGGCTGAGAAGAGCGGGGAGGTCACCGATGCCCGGACAGCGGCTGAGTGTTGTCGTTACGCGACGGTTGCCCGAGGTCGTCGAGGCGCGGATGGCCGAGTTGTTCGATGTCGAGCTGCGCGCCGAGGACGCGCCGATGTCGCGCGACGAGATCGCCGCAGCGATGCAGCGTGCCGACGTTCTGGTGCCGACGATCACCGATACCATCGATGCGGCGATGCTGGCGCAGGCCGGTGGCAAGCTGAAGCTGATCGCGAATTTCGGCGCCGGGGTCGATCATATCGACGTGGCGACAGCGCGGCAGCGCGGCATTCTGGTGTCGAACACGCCGGGCGTCGTGACCGAAGATACCGCCGACATGGCGATGGCGCTGATTCTGGCGGTGATCCGCCGCATCCCCGAAGGGCTGGCGGTTATGCAGGCCGGTGATTGGGCAGGCTGGGCGCCCACCGCCTATCTGGGCGGCCGCGTCGGCGGGCGGCGTCTGGGCATCCTCGGCATGGGCCGGATCGGCCAGGCGGTGGCGCGGCGGGCGCGCGCCTTCGGCATGGAGATCCACTATCACAACCGCAAGCGCCTGCGCCCCGAGGCCGAGGCCGAACTGGGGGCGACATACTGGGAAAGCCTCGACCGGATGGTCGGGCGGATGGATGTTCTGTCGATCAATGCGCCGCACACGCCCTCGACGTTTCATCTGATGAACGCGCGGCGGCTGAAGCTGATGAAACCGACGGCAGTGATCGTGAATACCTCGCGCGGCGAGGTCGTCGACGAAAACGCGCTGACCCGGATGCTGCGCGCCGGCGAGATCGCGGGTGCGGGTCTTGATGTGTTTCAGCGCGGGCATGAGATCAACCCCCGCCTGCGCGAGCTGGAAAACGTGGTCTTGTTGCCGCATATGGGCTCGGCCACGGTCGAGGGCCGGGCCGAGATGGGCGAGAAGGTGATCATCAACATCAAGACCTTCGCCGACGGCCATCGCCCGCCCGATCTGGTGGTGCCGTCGATGCTGTGATCCGTTGCTGTGTCCGTGGGGGCACGCCGTTCCGCGCTGCGAAACGGCGGCATTGGACCGGGCAGATCGGCGCAACGGTCGATGCCGCGCAATTGGCGCAGGCCGGATGTGCCACTTGCGGCGTTAATTCGGGGTGGCAAGTCGATCCGGCGATGTGGTCCTGTTGCAGGGCGCTGCAGCGTAGTGGCGGCTGCGGGACCGGAAATGACTGTTGTTGCGTCGCGATGGACTGTCCGGGCGGGTATGTCGACACTCGGGGATTCAGACTGCGGATCGGCGATCTGGTGTCATTATTCCGGACCGGCGGCAGAATGGCGGGGCGCCGTTCCGTGATACGAAACGGCGATGCGCGGCGGTTCTCACATTCCGGCAAGCTTGCTCGGATAGAGACCGTGTGGGAGGGGCGCGCCAATTTTCGCGCGCAGACCTCTGCCGTTCCGGCCAACACGCCAAGCCTGGGCCTGCGCGGTTTCGCATCGCGGAACGGCGCCACGATGGCGTCTTCAGGCGGCGCCAGGCTGGCGGCCAAACAGCGGCGCGGCGGCGCAGGGCGCCGACTCCTACCGCGCACAGGACTTCGGCTATCCTCCCACCACCTTGGCCAGCGCGCCGCTCGGCAGGGTTCTGACCCCCGGCGTGGACCTTACGCCACGGCGGTCTGATGACCTGCCAGCGCTTCGGCCAGCACCGATCACGCTCCTGCGTGATCGGTGCAGTTCACGGGGGCTCTTGGATAGCGGTGTGGCGTAGTGGCTGTGATGTCGTCCATGACTTCGGCCATCAGATCCGCCAGCACTCCGGGCGGCGCGTCGATTGGCAGGGTTCGCAGCCTTGGTCCCGGCCTCACGCCACGGCGGACAGGCGCCCGACCAGCGGTTCGGTCAGCACAAGAAACGCCTCGGCCTGATCGGAAATGCTGTGCACCGGGCCTGCGGGATAGCGGCGTGGCGCACCGGCCTCGATCCGGTCCACGACTTCGGCCATCCGCGCGGCCAGCACCTCGGGTGGCGCGCCGATGGGAAACGTCAGCACCCCCGGCGCGGGCGGATGTTCGGCCTGCCCACCCGCGTCGGTGCGGATCACGCGCAGGCCGCGAGCCAGCGCTTCGCGCACCGCAAGGCCGTAAGTCTCGTGCCATTGCGACGGAAAGACCAGCGCGTCGATCCGGGCGTAGAACGCATCGGCGGTATCGGGTTCGAACCTTGCATGAACGGCCCATTTGCCGCCCAGATCGTTCAGCATCCCGGGTCGCCACCAGGGCGCAAAGACGCCCGCGTCGACGACAAGCCCGCGATGATCGCGTGCGCCCAGC
>JBBKVJ010000343.1:0-10041 GCA_037968375.1 Paracoccaceae bacterium
GATCTGTCCAGCCTGCGCGCCGCGGTGTCGGCGGGCGAAACCCTGCCCGGGCCGGTCTATGACGAATGGATGGAAAAGACCGGCAAGCCGATGCTGGACGGGATTGGCGCCACCGAGATGCTGCATATCTTCGTCACCAACCGGTTCGACGATCATCGCCCGGCCTGCACCGGCCGTCCGGTCACGGGTTATGAGGCGAAGGTGGTGGACGATGCGGGCCAAGAGGTGCCGCGCGGCACCGTCGGGCGGCTGGCGGTGCGGGGGCCGACGGGGTGCCGGTATCTGGCCGACAAACGGCAGGCGGGCTATGTGCAGAATGGCTGGAACATCACCGGCGATGCGTTCAACGAAGACGCGGACGGCTATTTCCACTTTGCCGCGCGCAACGACGACATGATCGTCTCGTCGGGTTACAACATCGCCGGGCCCGAGGTCGAGGCGGCACTTCTGGCGCATCCCGATGTGCTGGAATGCGCGGTGATCGGCGCGCCGGATGACGAACGGGGACAGGTGGTGGAGGCGCATGTTGTGCTGGCCGAGGGTGTCGTGCCGGACCCGGCCACGGTGAAGCGGCTGCAGGAACACGTGAAGGCGGCGATAGCGCCCTACAAGTATCCGCGACGGGTGGTGTTCGTTGGCGCCTTGCCTAAGACAGCAACCGGGAAAATTCAACGATTCAAATTACGTAGTGACTAATCTTGAAAGGAGGAGGTCGATAATGGGAAAGACACTTGAAAAGGGCATCACCGAGAACGGCAAGGGGTTTGGCGGTGTCACGCTGAACATCCTGGGGCAGGTCTATTACCCCAAGGCGCTGAGCGACTCTACATTTGCCTTCGAGACCAACTCTGACCCCGGCCAGTTCGTGCCGGTGCATGTCCATCCCAATCAGGACGAGTTCATCCTGGTGCAGGAGGGCGAGCTGGATCTGAAGCTTGACGGCACGTGGTCGAAAGCCCGCGCGGGCGATCTGGTGCGCATGCCGAAGGGCATTCCGCACGGCTATTTCAACAAGTCCGACAAGCCGTGTCGGGCGCTGTTCTGGGTATCGCCGGCTGGCAAGCTGCCGGAGCTGTTCGAGGCGCTTCACAACCTTGAGGATGTCGATGAGGTGGTCAAGCTGTCGGCGCAGCACGAGGTGGATTTCCTGCCGCCCGAGGCGAACGAGTGAGGCGCTGGCGTCCGGGATTCCCGGGCGCCGCATCGCATCAGGGGAGGGACGGAAATGGCTGGAAGAGCTTCGAAAAAGAAGGTTGTCGTGATCGGTGCGGGGGTCAGCGGGTTGGCCGCCGCGCGGGCGTTCATCGACAAGGGTCATGCGGTCACAGTGATCGAACGGACGGCCGAGATTGGCGGTGTCTGGGCGCCGTCGCGGTCCTATCCCGATGTGCAGACGCAAAGCCCCAAGGACCTGTACCGCTATACCGATATGGCGATGCCCGAGGAGTATCCCGAGTGGCCGAAGGGGCCGCAGGTGCATGCCTATCTGGAAAGCTATGCCAAGGCGCACGGGCTGACGGGTCTGATCCGCCATGACACCACGGTCGAGAAGATTGCGCGCGGGCCGGGTGGCAAGGGTTGGGTGCTAGGGCTGAAGGCGGGCAAGGCGGCGGCCAAGGACGAGGCATTCGATTTCGTCGCGGTGGCCACCGGCCAGTTCAGTGAGAAAAACGTGCTGGAGCATCCCGGGCAGGACGCCTTCGTCAAGGCGGGCGGCATGGTCGTGCATTCGTCGGACTATTGCGACAGTGCAACGGCCAAGGGCCGTGATGTGCTGGTGCTGGGGTTCTCGAAATCGGCGACGGATATCGCGGTGAACGCGGCGCAGTCCGGTGCCAGGTCGGTGACCATCGTCTACCGCCAGAATATGTGGCGGATTCCCTATTTCATCGGCGGCATCAACTTCAAGCGGATCCTTTATGTCCGCAAGCAGGAACAGATGTTTCCGGGCTGGCGGCAGAGCACCGCCGGGCGGATCGGGCGGGTACTGGGCAAGCCGCTCATCTGGGCAAACTGGCGGGCGCTCGAGGCGCTGCTGAACTTTCAGCTCGGGCTAAAGAAGCTTGATCTGAAACCGAAATTCCGCATCGAGGATACCGTGAACTGCTCGGTGCCGATCGTCACGCCGGGTCTCTTCGAGGCGATCAGGGCGGGTAAGATCAGGTGCGTGCAGGGCAGCATCGACAGCTACGATGGCGGCGCGGTGGTGCTGACCACCGGCGAGCGGGTCAAATCCGATCTGGTGGTGCAGGCGGTGGGCTGGAAGCTGGGGGTGCCGTTTCTGCCCGCCGACTTGCAGGCCAAGCTGGTAGAGCCGGACGGGCAGTACAAACTCTTTCGCCTGATCGCCAATCCCGACCTGCCGGATATGGGTTTTGTCGGCTTCAATTCGTCTTTCTGCACCGTCTTGTGCGCCGATCTCGCCGCGCATTGGCTGGTCCGCTATGCCGATGGCCAGCTGGCCCGGCAGCCGACCGAGGCCGAGATGCGCGCCGATATCGGAGAAAACCTGCGCTGGCGGCGCGAGGTGCGGACCCCCGCACAGGTTTATGGCGGGCTGTGCGTGGCACCCTACCACTTCCTGCATTTCGACGATCTGATGCAGGATATGGGGGCCAAGCGGTGGCGGCGCGGGCCGCTGGCGGAAAACTTCACCCCGCCCGATGCGGCGGCCTATGGCCGCTTCCTTGAGACGGTGCCGGAGTATCGCGCGGCATGACCGACCCCTATGATCCGGCCCGCGATGGCGCCCAGATGGAATTTGACGGACGCATGTCCTATGGCGATTACCTGCGGCTGGACCTGATCCTGGGCGCGCAAAAGCCGGTCTCGGATGCGCATGACGAGATGCTGTTCATCATCCAGCACCAGACCTCGGAACTGTGGATGCGGCTGGCGCTGCACGAGATTTCTGCTGCGCGCGCGGCGATTGCCGGGGATCGCTTGCAGCCCGCCTTCAAGATGCTGGCGCGGGTGGCGCGGATCATGGAGCAGTTGAACAACGCCTGGGACGTGCTGCGCACGATGACGCCGTCGGATTACACGCATTTCCGGGAAAAGCTGGGGCAATCGTCGGGGTTTCAGAGCCATCAGTACCGGCTGATCGAATTCGCCGTCGGCAACCGCAACCGCGCGATGATCCGCCCGCATGCGCATGTGCCCGGGGTGACGGCGCTTCTGGAAGCGGAACTGATGCGCCCGTCGCTGTATGACGTGGCGCTGGCGGCTTTGGCGCGCAGCGGTGTGGCGGTGCCCAAGGCTGTGCTGACCCGCGATGTGAGCGCGCCCTATACGCCCGATGACGGGATCAGGGCGGCGTGGTTGCAGGTCTACCGCGACCCCGAGGCGCATTGGGCGCTGTATGAACTGGCTGAAAAGTTGATGGATTTCGAGGATTATTTTCGCCGCTGGCGGTTCAACCATGTCACCACGGTAGAGCGCGTGATCGGCTTCAAGCGCGGCACAGGGGGCACCGGCGGTGTGAGTTACCTCAAACGGATGCTGGAGGTCGAGCTGTTCCCCGAACTTTGGCACATGCGAACGGAATTGTGAGCCGGGCAAGGGGCTTGGCAAGCAGAGTTGGGACGATCAGACTGATAACCATAACAGGGAGACGGAAACGATGAAAAAACTGATGGCGGCCCTTGTGGCCACGACGATGCTGGCAAGTCCGGCACTGGCGGAAATGAAGGTCGGGATGATCACCACGCTGTCGGGTGGCGGTGCCGGCCTTGGCATCGACGTGCGCGACGGCTTCATGCTGGCGGTCAAGCAATCGGGCGCCGAGATCGAGGTGGTGATCGAGGACGATGAGCAAAAGCCCGATGTGGCGGTGCAGATCGCCGACAAGATGATCCAGTCCGAGAATGTCGACGTGCTGACCGGGATCATCTGGTCGAATCTTGCGATGGCGGTGGTGCCGGGGGCTGTGGCGCAGGGCAAGTTCTACCTGTCGCCCAACGCTGGCCCGTCGGCTTTGGCCGGTGCCGGGTGTCACGAGAACTATTTCAACGTCGCCTGGCAGAACGACAACCTGCACGAGGCGGCAGGCGCCTATGCAAACTCAGCGGGTTACAAGAACTCGTTCATCCTGGCGCCGAACTATCCGGCGGGCACCGACGCGCTGGCCGGTTACAAGCGGTTTTACGAGGGCGAGTTGATGGGCGAGGTCTATACCCAGCTGGGCCAGACCGATTACGCTGGCGAGATCGCGCAGATCCGGGCCTCGGGCGCGGATTCGGTGTTCTTCTTCCTGCCGGGCGGCATGGGCATTGCCTTCATGAAGCAATACGCAGGCTCGGGCGTCGATATCCCTCTGGTCGGTCCGGCGTTCAGCTTTGATCAGGGCATCTTGCAGGCCGTGGGCGAGGCCGCCCTGGGGGTGAAGAACACCTCGCAATGGTCGAAGGACATCGACAACGCGGCCAACAAGGCCTTCGTCGAGACTTTTCAGGCCGAATACGGGCGGCTGCCGTCGCTGTATGCGAGCCAGGGGTTCGATACCGCGAACCTCTTGATCTCGGCGATGGGCAAGGCGGATGTGGCCGATGCGGATGCGTTCCGTGCGGCGTTGAAAGAGGCCGATTTCGCCTCGACCCGGGGCGATTTCGCCTTTGGGCCGAACCATCACCCGATCCAGGACATCTATGTCCGCGAGGTGATCAAGGAAGGCGACATCTTCACCAACAAGATCGTCGGTGTGGCGCTGGAGAACCATTCCGACGCCTATGCCGCCGAGTGCAAGATGTAATGTTGCAGGCCTGTCTGAACGGGCTGCGCGATCCACGGATCTCTCCGGGTGTGCCGGTCACGCCCGGAGAGATTGCCGATGACGCGCGGGATGTCGTGGCGGCGGGGGCGCAGGAATTGCACATCCATCCGCGCGATGCGGCGGCGGTGGAAAGCCTGGCACCTGAGGATATTGCGGCCTGTCTGAGGGCCGTCAGGGCGGCGGTGCCGGAAGTGCCGGTGGGGGTCAGCACCGGCGACTGGATCGCCCCCGGCGGGCGTTTGCGGCACGCCATGATAGCGGCTTGGGAAGTGTTGCCCGACTACGCCTCGGTCAATCTGGGCGAGCCGGATGCGCCCGACGTCATTGAACTGTTGGGCGGGCTTGGTGTGGGCGTCGAAGCCGGGCTGGCGGAACGCGAGGATGCCCTTCGGTTTGTCTCCGAGATCGACCCCGCCGCCTGTCTGCGGGTGATGATCGAAATCCCCGATTGCCCGGCCGGGATGGCGTTGGAAAAGGCGCAGCAGTTGCTTGAGATCGTGGACGACGCTCAGACCGGGTTGCCGATTTTGCTACATGGCGAGGGGCGCGGGGCCTGGGCCTGTGCGATGCGGGCGGTCGAGTTGGGCCTCGACACAAGGATCGGGCTGGAGGATGTGGCGCATCTGCCTGACGGGCGGCCCGCGCCGGATAATGCGGCCTTGGTGGCCGCACTCGTCGCGCTGGCGCAGACCGCACAGGCGCAGGCGTGACACTGCTGCTGGAACAGGTACTGAACGGGTTGCAATACGGCATGACGCTGTTTGTCATGGCCGCCGGGTTGACGCTGGTTTTTGGCGTGATGGGGTTGATAAACCTCGCGCATGGCTCGCTTTACATGGTCGGCGCCTTCGCCTGCGCCACGGTCGCAGCGGCGACGGGGTCGTTCTGGCTGGGGCTTTTGGCGGCATTGGCGGCGGCGGCGGCGGCGGGGGCGATTGTCGAGGTGGTGGTGATCCGCAGGCTTTATGCGCGCGATCATCTGGATCAGGTGCTGGCGACATTTGCGCTGATCCTGGTGTTTTCCGAAGGCACCCGCTGGGTGTTTGGCTCGTTCCCGCTGTTCCTGACCATCCCGCCGGTGCTGTCCGGGGCGGTGACACTGCCCGGCGGCATCGAGTATCCGCTCTACCGTTTGGCGGTGATCGGGGTCGGGATCGCCGTGGCGCTGTTCCTGTTCTGGTTGATCGGACGGACGCGTCTGGGTGTGCAGATCCGTGCCGGTGAGGCGGACCGCGAGATGATTGCCGCCCTTGGTGTCGACATATCAAAGCTTTACACGGCGGTTTTTGCGCTGGGGGCGGCCTTGGCGGGGCTGGCAGGCGCGCTGGTGGGGGCCTTGCAATCGGTGCAGGTGGGGATGGGCGAGCCGGTGCTGATCCTGGCCTTCGTGGTGATCGTCATTGGCGGCATCGGCTCGATCAAAGGCGCGCTGATCGGCGCGCTGCTGGTCGGGCTGACCGATACGTTGGGCAAGTTCTTGCTGCCGCAAGCCTTCGGGGCCTTCATGGAGGCCTCGGCGGCGGCGGGCATCGGATCGGCGCTGGCCTCGATGCTGATCTACATCCTGATGGCGGCGGTGCTGGTCTGGCGGCCTCAGGGCCTGTTCGGGGCGCCCGCATGACGCGCGAGGGGTGGATCAACGCGGGGCTTTTTGCGGCACTGATCGTGGTGCCTTTGGCGGGCGTGGCCCTTGGTCACGTGTTTTGGATCACGCTGGCCACCAAGGTGGCGATCTTTGCCTTGGCCGCCGTCGGGCTGAACATCGCTTTGGGGCTGGGTGGTCTCGTCAGTTTCGGCCATGCGGCGTTCTTCGGGATCGGCGGTTATGTGGCCGGGATTGTGGCGCTGCATGCGTTCAACGGTACCGAACTGGCATTTGGCTGGACCGGGACCAAACAGATGCTGGTGATATGGCCTTTGGCGATGCTGATTTCGGGGCTGGCGGCACTGGTGATCGGGGCGCTGAGCCTTCGCACCACGGGGGTCTATTTCATCATGGTCACCCTCGCTTTCGCGCAGATGCTGTTCTACTTCGCGATCTCCTGGCCTGCCTATGGCGGCGAGGACGGGCTGTCGTTCTATGTCCGGAACGGGTTTCCGGGGCTGAACACTTTGCGGCCGATGCCGTTCTTCGCGATCTGCGCGGTGCTGTTGGCGGCAGGTCTGTGGTTTTCGCATCTTTTGGCCGGATCGCGGTTCGGGCTGGCCCTGCAAGGTGCGCGGCAAAACCCGGTGCGGGTGGCGGCGGTGGGGATACGACCCTACCGACTGCGGCTGGCGGCGTTCGTGATTTCGGGCGCGATCACCGGCCTTGCGGGGGCGCTATATGCCGATCTGAACCGCTTTGTCAGCCCGCAGATGCTGTCGTGGCAGTTCTCGGGCGAGATCATGGTCTTTGTGATCCTGGGCGGTATCGGGCGGCTTTACGGGCCGCTGGCGGGGGCAGGGCTGTTCATCCTGCTCGAACATCTTCTGGGCGGGGTAAACGATTACTGGCGGTTGTATCTGGGGCTTTTGCTGCTGCTGGTGGTGCTGTTCGCGCGCGGCGGGGTGATCGGGCTATTGGCCGGTAAGGCGCGGCATGGCTGAGCCGGTGTTGCAGATCGAGGCGCTGGAGAAGAGCTTTGGCGCGCTCAAGGCCACCGATGGGGTGACGCTGGATCTGCGGGCGGGCGAGATTCATGCGCTGATCGGGCCGAACGGGGCCGGGAAATCGACGCTGATCGGGCAGATCGCCGGGGCGATCCGGCCGGATCGGGGGCGTATCGTGCTGATGGGCCGCGATCTGGCGGGTGTCGATGCGGCGGGGCGGGCGCATCTGGGCTTGGCGCGGACCTTTCAGGTATCTGCCGTCTGCGCCGAGTTCAGCGTCTTGCAGAACGTGATGCTGGCGGTTGCGGGCGTGTCGGGGCGGGCCTTCGGGCTTTTCCGCCCGGCGCTGAAGGACCGGCGGCTGGTTGCGCCTGCCGAGGCGGCGATTGAACGAGCCGGGCTGCAGGGTCGCGCGCGTATCGCGGCGGGCGATCTGAGCCACGGCGAGCGGCGCAAGCTGGAGATCGCGATGGCACTGGCGGTCAGGCCGCGGGTGTTCTTGATGGATGAGCCAATGGCCGGGATGGGGCCGGATGGCGCCAAAGAGATGACCGTTTTGCTGGCCGGGTTGAAGACCGAGGCGCCGATCCTGCTGGTCGAGCATGATATGGAGGCGGTGTTCGCACTGGCCGACCGGGTGTCGGTGCTGGTCTATGGCCGGATCATCGCCAGTGGCACCGTGGCCGAGGTGCGCGCCGACCCGCAAGTGCAAAGCGTCTATCTGGGCGAGACGGCATGAGCGCGCTGTTGCAGGTCGAGGCCGTCGAGGCCGCCTATGGCCAGTCACAGGCACTGTTCGGCGTGTCTCTGGCGGTGAACGAGGGCGAAGCGCTGGCGCTGATGGGGCGCAACGGCATGGGCAAGACCACAACGGTGCACACGATCTGCCGGATGCTGCCGCTGCGCGCCGGTCGGCTGGCGTTTGCGGGTGCCGATCTGGGCCGTGTGCCATCGCACCGGGCGGCGCGGCTGGGGATCGGGCTGGTGCCCGAGGGGCGGCGCTGTTTCGCGCCTCTGACGGTGGCCGAGAACCTTTTGGCGGCGGCGCGGGCGGGCGCATGGGATATCGCGCAGGTGACCGCGCTGTTCCCGCGTCTGGGTGAGCGGATGGCGCAGCGTGCGGCGACGCTGTCGGGCGGCGAGCAGCAGATGCTGGCGATCGGGCGGGCCTTGATGACCAACCCGCGTCTGTTGATCCTGGACGAGGCGACCGAAGGCTTGGCCCCGGTGGTGCGGCAGGAGATCTGGGCCGCGATCCGCTTAGTCAAGGCAACCGGCATGGCGATCTTGCTGATCGACAAGTCGCTGAAAGAGGTGGTTTCCGTCGCCGATCGGGCGGTGATGCTGGAACGTGGGCGTGATGTCTGGCAGGGGCGGGCGAATGCGCTGACGCCGGAGCTGGCTGAACGGTATCTGGGGGTCTGAGGATGTATGCGTTCCGGCAAAAGGTGATGTTCCAGCACTGCGATCCGGCGGGGATTGTGTTCTATCCGCGCTATTTCGAGATGCTGAACTGGGTGACGGAATGCTGGTTCGACGAACGGCTGGGCCATTCCTTTGCCGAGGTGATGGGCCCGATCGCGGGCGGTGTGCCGACGGCCAAGATCGAGGCCCGGTTTCTGGCGCCGTCGCGGCTGGGCGAAGTGCTGGACTATCAACTGCGGCTGGTGCGGTTGGGGCGCAGTTCGGCGGGGCTGGCGTTTGCGGCTTTGTGCGGCGATGAAATGCGGCTGAGGGCGGCGTCGGTGCTGGTCTTTGTCGATGGGCAAAGCGGGCGCCCGGCGGGATGGCCCGAGGCGCTGCGCGCAGTTTTGACGGCGGAACTGGAGGAGAATGGCGATGCATGAGGTGATCCACCCAAAAGGCTGGGCGCCCGCCAGGGGCTATGCCAACGGAATGCTGGCGCCGGGCGGGCGGCTGTTCGTCGGCGGCCAGATCGGCTGGACTGCCGCGCAGGTGTTCGAGACGCATGATTTCGTGGCGCAGGCCGAGCAGGCTTTGGCCAATGTGCGCGCCATTGTCGAAGCTGCAGGCGGGCAGGTCGCACATATCGTCCGACTGACCTGGTATGTCACCGACAAGCGCGAATATGTCGCCCGCCAGCGCGAGGTCGGCGAAGCCTACCGGCGCGTCATGGGCCGACATTTCCCGGCGATGACGATGGTTGTGGTCGCGGGGCTGGTCGAGGATGCCGCACTGGTCGAGATCGAGGCCGAAGCGGTGATTATGGCGGGGTGAGGCTTGGCGAAGGTGGCGTGATCGTTCGCTATGTTGGGCGGAAATGGCTGATCTGCGGGATCATGCCGGCCTTCAGATCGGGCGAAACAGAGGGCATCGGCTGACTGCGGGCTGCCGCTGCTTCGACCGAGGTCGCCGCTTTATGGCCGCGCCCCCACTGCCTTCATTCGTTGCGCTGGTGGTGACGGTGCGGTTGACCGTCGTGTCATAGGCACGCCTACAGCGTGACGGGGCGGTCAGCCGCGGCCCGGCGGGCTTCGCCCTTGTCACCGGGCGGCTGCTTCGCTCAAGCGGACTTGGTTCGGGAGGCCGCAAGAAGGCACAAAGTCCAATTGGCAGCTAAGCAGGACGAAACCGCCGTTCGTGAGCGCCCATCCAACGTCCGCTGACGGCATTCGCTGGTTCAAAATACGGACAGATCAAACAATCATGTTCTTGAT
>JBBKVJ010000344.1:0-13010 GCA_037968375.1 Paracoccaceae bacterium
CGTCGTGCCATGCCCAGCGCCCAGACCGGGCAGATTGCCACCTGGGCCAGAACCCGGGGCGTCAGCCGCATCGGGTTGGTGATTCCGGCGCGGTGCAGCCGTTCGCGGCGGCTGGGCACCGGCACATCGGCGGTCAGGATCAGGGTGTGAAAGCCCGCGTTCTTTGCCCGCTTCAGGATATCGGTGCGGATTGCCGGGTCACGGGGCGGGTAGAGCTGGAACCAGCCCTGATTGCCGGCGTGCGGCCCGACCGTCTCGGGCGTCTGGCTGGCCACGGTCGAGAGGCCATAGGGAATGCCTGCCGCCGCACCCAGCCGCGCAAGATGGCCTTCCGCATCCGGCCAGACCAGACCCGACATGCCCAACGGCGCGATGCCCAGCGGCAGCGGATAGTCGCGTCCCATCAGGCTGGTGGACAGGTCGGGCTTGATCTCGCCCTTCAGGATCGCCGGGCGAAAGCGGATCGCATCTAGTGCGGTCCGGTTCCGGGTCAGCGTCGCCTCGGTACCGGTGCCGCTGTCGAAGTATTCCCAGACGAAATGCGGCATGCGCCGCCGCGCCCGCGCCTTCAGGTCGGAGATCGCGGGATATTTCTGATCAAGACTCATGGCTGGGATTGATGCGCAGGAATACCACAAAGGGCAAGGTCACAGGATCACGGTGTGAAAGCGCGGACCAGTGCGGCGCGGTCGCCGACACCTCCCTGTGCGCGGACCGACCGATCGATCAAAAGTGCGGCGTGATAGGCGTCGGCCTCGGCAGGCGTCGGGGCGCGGCCCAACTCGGCGCGAAAGCGGGTTTCAAACGGCGGTTGGCCGGATGCGGGCGCAAGCGGCGGGACCTGCGCGGACGGTGGCCCGATAAGCAGGGCCGCGCCCAGCCTTTGCCCGATCTCGCCAAGCACGGTATCGCCGGGTTCGGCAAAGGGCGCCGCGATGATATCCGGTGCGGCCGCGCCAGAGGTGCCCAGCCTTTCGCGCGGCACAACCGTCAGATGCACGTCCAGCCCGCCCAGATGCCCGTCAGAGGTTTCATCCGGGTGGCCGTCGCGTTCGCGGGTGGCGATGCGGACCGCGGTCCAGATGCCATCGGCCTCGGCCGAACCGGTCGCTCGGGGGGCCACGACAAGCAGCGTGAAGCTGTGTGCCAGGGCGCCGGTCGCAACGCATGTCAGCACCGCGATTGCGGCGAAGGTTCTGCAAAGTGGCGTCATGTCCGTATCCTCCGGGTTCAGCGCTAGCCGCGTCGCACTGCGGGGTCAATCGGCAGGTCGCGCGGATCACGCCGGAGTGAGGCGAAAGGCGCGAGAACATTCGCGGAACATGGGTTTCCAACTGCGCGTGGTGCCGCTAGATTGCCGCGCATGAACGAATTCGACGAACAAGATGCGTTCGAGGCCGCCGCGAAAGCGCCGCTGTCGGCGCGCGCCATGGCGGCGCGGCCAGCCCCGTACCTGGATGAGTTGAACCCCGCCCAACGCCAGGCGGTCGAAGCGCTGGACGGGCCGGTGCTGATGCTGGCGGGTGCCGGCACCGGCAAGACCAAAGCGCTGACCGCACGGATCGCGCATCTCTTGCATAGCGGGCGGGCGCGGCCGAACGAGATCCTCGCCGTGACGTTCACCAACAAGGCGGCACGCGAGATGAAGGAGCGCGTTGGGCGATTATTGGGCGAGACGGTCGAGGGGATGCCTTGGCTCGGCACATTTCATTCGATCTCGGCCAAACTTCTGCGACGCCATGCCGAACTGGTCGGGTTGAAATCGAACTTCACGATTCTTGATACCGACGATTCCGTGCGGCTTTTGAAGCAGCTGATCGTTGCGGCGAATATCGACGAGAAACGCTGGCCTGCGCGCCAGCTGTACGGCCTGATCGACCGCTGGAAGAACCGCGCCTGGACGCCCGAAAACTTGCCCGCCTCCGAGGCGAGTGGGTTCGACAGCAAGGGCGGCGATCTTTATGCGGCGTATCAGGAGCGGCTGCGCACCCTGAACGCCGTCGATTTCGGCGATCTCTTGCTGCACTGCGTGACGATCTTTCAAAAGCATGACGACGTGTTGGCGCAATATCGCCGCTGGTTCCGCTACATTCTGGTCGACGAGTATCAGGACACGAACGTCGCGCAGTATCTCTGGCTGCGCCTGCTGGCAGGCGGTCACAAGAATATCTGTTGCGTCGGCGATGACGACCAGTCGATCTATGGCTGGCGCGGTGCCGAGGTCGGCAACATCCTGCGCTTCGACAAGGATTTTCCGGGTGCGGTGGTGATCCGGCTGGAGCAGAACTATCGCTCGACCCCGCATATTCTGGCGGCTGCCTCGGGAGTGATCGCGGGCAACGAAGGGCGGCTAGGCAAGACGCTGTTCACCGACCTGACCGAGGGTGAGAAGGTCCGCCTGATCGGCCATTGGGATGGCGACGAGGAGGCGCGCTGGATCGGTGACGAGTTGGAGGCGCTGGGCCGTGGCACGCGCGGGATGAAACCCGTCGGTCTGGACGATTGCGCGATCCTGGTCCGTGCCTCGCACCAGATGCGCGCCTTCGAGGACCGGTTCCTGACCATCGGTCTGCCCTACCGGGTAATTGGCGGACCCCGGTTCTACGAACGCATGGAGATCCGCGACGCGATGGCCTATTTCCGCGTCGCCGTCAGCCCGGATGATGATCTCGCCTTCGAGCGGATCGTGAACACGCCGAAGCGGGGGCTGGGCGACAAGGGCATCCAGAAGTTGCAGCGCACCGCCCGCGCCAATGGCGTGTCCTTGTTCGAGGGCGCGCGGCTGGCACTGCTGGCGGGTGATCTGACCGGCAAGGCCAAGATCGAATTGACCACGCTTTTGCAGGGCTTCGGGCGCTGGCATGGGGCGGTGCTGGCGGCCGAGAACCATGTGGCGCTGGCCGAGACGATCCTGGAGGAGTCGGGCTATACCGAGATGTGGCAGAACGACAAGACGCCCGAGGCTCCGGGGCGGCTGGAGAACCTGAAAGAGCTGGTGAAGGCGCTGGAGGGGTTCGAGAACCTGCAAGGGTTTTTGGAGCATGTCGCGCTGATAATGGACAACGAGACCGAGGAAGGCGGCGCCAAGGTGTCGATCATGACGTTGCATGCCGCCAAGGGGCTGGAATTTCCCGCCGTGTTCCTGCCGGGCTGGGAAGATGGCCTGTTCCCCAGCCAGCGCAGCATGGACGAAAGCGGGCTCAAGGGCCTCGAGGAGGAGCGGCGGCTGGCCTATGTGGGCATCACCCGGGCCGAGGAGCTGTGCACGATCTCGTTTGCGGCGAACCGGCGGGTCTATGGGCAATGGCAATCGCAGCTGCCATCGCGGTTCATTGATGAGTTGCCTGACGATCATGTCGAGGTGCTGACTCCGCCGGGCCTGTATGGCGGCGGCTATGGGGCGGCGGGGATGGCTTCGACGATGGAAAGCCGCGTCGCCTCGGCCAATGTCTACAACTCGCCGGGCTGGAAGCGGCTGCAGGATCGCTCGGGGCAGCGGGGGATGACGCAGCTGTCCGAGGCGCGGAATATGACGATCGATCTGGATGCGGTATCGGCGTTCGCGACAGGCGACCGGGTGTTTCACCAGAAGTTCGGCTATGGCGCGGTGACGGCGATCGAGGGCGACAAGCTGGATATCGCCTTTGACAAGGCGGGCGAGAAAAAGGTGGTGGCGCGGTTCGTCACCGCTGCCGACCGGGCGGATGATGTGCCGTTCTGACGCCGCACCAGACGCCTGACTTAATAAGCTTGAAAAAAAATGGGCCGGAGCATCAAAGCCCCGGCCCTAAAGGATGACGACGGCCTCAGGGAGGAGGAGCCGTCGCCGGAACCAGAAAACCCAGGGAGGAGAAGGGGCTTTCCGACTTCCTGGGCGAGAGCTCTGCGGGTCGCATCACCGTCGCCGTTGAGAGTGAAGATACGTCGATGCTGCAGATGCACAATAGCTGACGTGCACAATGCTGCTATGCAGCGTATGCATACGTATTGTTGACCTAATCCTGGACGGCCTGGCGGACCCAGCGGCAGCATCGGGAAGCCAAATCTCCAGAGGATGGCAATCGGGAATGGCTGGAACCGCCAGAGGATTCCGTCAAATCTGACGAATCAGAGCCGGGATCAGGCCTGTGCGGGGGGCAGAATCGATTGAAATGTATCGTTCGGGGCGATTGCTGAGAGCTAAATTTAAAAAAACTCGGGATTATCTGGAACCGTTGCTAGGGATCTTTGCATACCATATATAGATAGTTTTATTAATCGGACTACAAATAGAGCCAAAGATTTCGGCGATTATGGGATTCGGCAGGGATTCCCCAACCTACCGACGCGATGGAGTGCCCTGATCCAGGCCAATTTTTTCTTGATCCCCATGAATTCCCGTGCCATCAATAATCACACGATGAGGACGGGACAGATAAGGGGCACCAAAAGAACCCCGAACAAGGCGACCAAAGTCAGGTTTCATACAGGCACCCGCTTTCATCAACGACAGAGATCCGGCGCGCAAGCGAGCAGACATCCCCCCAGGTGGCATGTGTAGCTGGACAACCCAGAGATGGGACGAGGGCGGCGGATCGAGCAGTGGCAGCAGCTCGATCCGCCGTTTTCATTTGGCGGAACGGTCCGCCGGGAACGATGAAGGCAAAGGGGCGCGAAACCAGTGGCGCGCGTGTTCAGAGGCAGTTTTCCACAAAAGGTGGATGGCAAGGGGCGGGTTTCGATACCGGCCCCGTTCCGGCGCGTTCTGGAGGCTGACGACCCAGACTGGAAAACCGGCACCCGCCCGAAATTCGTGATCGTCTTTGGCGGCCCCGAAATGAAATACCTTGAATGCTATTCGGTGACCGCGATCAACGAGGTTGATGCGCGGATCACCATGATGCAGCGCGGCACCGACGAGCGGCGTGCGGCCGAAACACTGATTTACAGCCAATCACTGGAAGCCGAAGTTGATGAGGACGGGCGCATCGTCTTGCCGCAAAGGCTGCGCGACAAGATCGACCTTGGGCCGGAGGCGTTTTTCGCCGGAACCGCCGACACATTCCAGATCTGGAAGCCCGAGACCTATGAGGCCGATGCCGGCGCACGGGTCAATGCGGTGCTGAACAACCTGCCCGCCGGGCACGACGTGTTGTCGCTGTTGCCCGAGTTGCCGAAAGGGGTCTGAGCGATGGCGACCTCTGCCCGCGCAAACCCGACCGACGCGCCTCATGTTCCTGTTCTTCTTGGCCCGCTGTTGCAGGCGGTCGCACCGGTGTCCGGGATCTGGGCCGATGGCACGTTTGGCGCGGGTGGCTATGCGCGCGGATTGCTGGACGCAGGCGCCGGGCGGGTGATCGGGATCGACCGCGATCCTGCCGCCTTTCGTCTGGCCGAATCTTGGGCGGCAGACTTTGGCGACCGGCTGCGGCTGGTCGAGGGCACATTTTCCGACCTCGATACGCTTGCCGGTGAGCCGCTGGATGGCGTGGTGCTGGACCTTGGCGTGTCGTCGATGCAGATCGACACGGCCGAGCGCGGATTTTCGTTTCAGAAGGACGGCCCGCTGGATATGCGGATGGGCGATAGCGGGCCAACCGCCGCCGATCTTGTGAATGAGGCACCAGAGGCGGCGCTGGCCGATATCCTCTACCAATACGGTGAAGAGCGCGCCTCGCGGCGGATCGCCAAGGCCATCGTGGCGGCGCGCCCGATTACCACAACGGCGCAGTTGGCGGCGGTGGTCAGCCGCTGTCTGCCGCGCCCGAAGCCGGGGCAAAGCAACCCCGCGACGCGCAGTTTTCAGGCGCTGCGGATTGCGGTGAACGAGGAGTTTTCGCAGCTTGTCGAGGGGCTTAAGGCCTCGGAACGGGCGTTGAAGCCGGGCGGGCAACTGGCCGTCGTCAGCTTCCATTCGCTGGAGGACCGGATCGTGAAGCGGTTTTTCCAGCTGCGCGCCAGTTCCGGCGGTGGCGGCAGCCGATATGCGCCGGAAGCGGCGGCGCAGATTCCGGCATTCGCAAAGCTGTCCAAGGCCATCGGCCCTGATGCCGACGAGATTGCGCGCAATCCGCGGTCGCGTTCGGCCCGTTTGCGCGTCGGCACCCGCACCGATGCGCCCGCCGCCCCAGTCGATGCCGCCGCACTTGGCCTTCCCGAACTTGCCTTGAAAGGACTGGACCGATGAGGGCGCTACTGTCTGCGATCGCCGCGCTGTGTGTGATGACGTTGGCGTTCTGGGCCTACCGGGAGAACTACGCAACGCAGGCCAAGCTGGACGATGTCGAGCGGCTGGAGGCCGAGATCGCGGCGACGCGTGAGGCTCTGTCGGTGCTGCGCGCCGAATGGGCCTATCTGAACCGGCCCGACCGGCTGCGCGATCTGGCCGAGTTGAATTTCGACCGGCTGTTGCTGTTGCCGCTGTTGCCGGAACAGTTCGGCGCTGTCGATCAGGTGGATTTCCCCGCCGAACCGATGCTGTTGCCGATGTCGGGCGCGCCCATCGACGTGGTCGGAACCGAGGAGCTATTGCCATGATCCGCACACCTTTGCGCCCGCTTGCGCGTATTCTTGATGCCCGGTCCAAGGGAGAAAACCCCGATGCGATCGAGCGGGAGAATATCCGTCTGCGACACGAGGACATGCGCGACCGGGCGCGTGGTCGCGCCGAGGGGCGACTGTTCGTGCTGGCGTTCTTCTTTTTCTGCGCGCTGGGGCTGGTCGGCATCAGAATGGGGGTTCTGGCCTCGACCGAGCCTGCGGAACCGCGGGCGGCGGCCTCGGGGGCCGCGATTCTGGCCAATCGCGCCGATATCACTGACCGCAACGGGCGCCTGCTGGCGACCAATCTGGTGACCTATTCGCTTTATGCGCAGCCGCCACAGATGACCGATCCGTCGGGGTCGGCGCGGGCGCTGATGGAGATCTTCCCCGATCTGGACGAGGCACGGCTGGTCCGCCAGTTCACTGGTGAGCGCACGTTCGTCTGGGTCAAGAAGCGGATCGCGCCAGAACAGATGCAGGCGGTGCATGATATCGGCGATCCGGGGCTGCTGTTCGGCCCGCGCGAGATGCGGCTATACCCCAATGGCGCCTTGGCGGCGCACATCATGGGCGGCTCGACATTCGGACGCGAGGGCGTGCATTCGGCCGAGGTGATCGGCACGGCGGGGGTGGAAAAAACCTATGACGCCTGGCTGCGCGATCCTGCCAATGAGGGCCAGCCCCTGGCTCTGTCGCTGGACCTGACGGTGCAATCGGCGGTCGAGCAGGTGCTGGACGGCGGCATGATGTTGATGAACGCCAAGGGGGCGACGGCGGTCTTGATGGATGCGCGGACCGGCGAGGTGATCGCGATGGCGTCGCTGCCGGACTTCGATCCGAACGCCCGCCCGGCGCCGCCGGTGACCGGCGATCCCTCGGACAGCCCGATCTTCAATCGGGCGGTGCAGGGCGTGTACGAACTGGGCTCGACGTTCAAGATATTCGCCATCGCTCAGGCGCTGGACCTGGGGCTGGTGACGCCCGAGACGATGATCGACACGCGCGGGCCGTTGGTACAGGGGCGTTACCGGATAACCGATTTCCGCAATTACGGGCCTGAGTTGTCAGTGACGAAAGTGATCGTGAAAAGCTCGAACATCGGCACCGCGCGGATTGCGCTGCAGATCGGCGCGGCGCGGCAAAAGGCGTTCATGGACAGCCTTGGCATGCTGGCGCCGACGACGGTGGAACTGGCCGAGGCGCCGGGCATCCAGCCGCTGTTCCCGCAAAAAAACTGGCCCGATATCTCGACCATGACAATCTCGTATGGCCACGGCATTTCCGCCTCGCCGCTGCACTTGGCGGCGGCCTATGCGACGATCGTGAACGGTGGCACGCGGGTCACGCCGACGCTGTTGCGCAATCCTGTCGCACAGGCAGGCGCGCGGGTGATTTCCGAGGAAACCTCGATCATTGCGCGCAGCATGTTGCGCGATGTCGTCGATCATGGCACCGCGACCCTGGCCGAGGTGCCGGGCTATGCGGTGGGTGGCAAGACCGGAACCGCCGACAAGCCTTTGCGCAATGGGCGCGGCTATGAGAAAGACAAGGTCATCGCCACGTTTGCGGGCATGTTTCCGGCCCATGATCCGCGCTATGTGCTAGTCGTGACGCTGGACGAGCCGGTGGAAACCTCCGGCCCCGAACCGCGCCGCACGGCGGGGTGGACGGCGGTGCCGGTGGCAGCCGAGATCATCCGCCGCGCCGGGCCACTGCTGGGTCTCAGGCCCGCGATTGAATCTGGCGGCGAAACCGGAGTAACACTCGCGCGACAGTGAGACATCTGGCTTGGGCAGGGCGATGACATGAGCGCGGTGAAATCGCTATCCGATCTTGGTCTGACTGCCCTGGGTGGTCGCGATGCGCGGGTCACCGGGATCGCAGTCGACAGCCGCAAGGTCAGGAAAGGCATGTTGTTCGCGGCCCTACCGGGCGCCCGGGTGCATGGCGCCGAGTTCATCCGATATGCCTTGCGGATGGAGGCGGGCGCGGTTCTGACCGATGCCGAGGGCGCGGCACTGGCGGCGCCTGAGCTGCGCGCGGCGGATGTGGCGGTGATCGTCGCCGTCGATCCGCGCGAGGCTTTGGCCGGAGCGGCGGCGCTGTGGTTCGGGATGCAGCCCGAAAACGTCGTCGCGGTAACCGGGACCAATGGCAAGACCAGTGTTGCAAGTTTTACCCGGCAGATCTGGGCGGCCCTTGGACATGCCGCGTGCAACCTTGGCACGGTGGGCATCGAAGGCGCCTGGACCGCACCCCTGAGCCACACCACGCCCGAGCCGGTGGAACTGCACGGTCTGCTGGCGCGGATGGCGGGCGAGGGTGTCACGCATCTGGCGATGGAGGCGTCATCCCATGGTCTTGATCAGCGGCGGCTGGACGGGGTGTCGCTGAAGGCGGCGGGGTTCACCAACCTCAGCCGCGATCATCTGGATTATCACGGCTCGATGGACGCCTATTTCGCGGCCAAGCTGGGGCTGTTCGAGCGGCTTCTGCCACAAGATGGCACGGCGGTGGTGAACCTCGACGATGCTTACGGCGCGCGCGTGGCCGACGTGGCGCGCGAGGCCGGGCAGACGGTGATCACGACCGGGCGGTCGGACAAGGCCGATATTCGGCTTTTGGGCCAGCGTTTCGACGCGACCGGGCAGGAGTTGCGAGTGATGCTGCGCGGCGAGGCGCATCAGTTGCGGCTTGGGTTGATCGGCGGGTTTCAGGCGGAAAACGTGCTGGTGGCGGCGGGGCTGGTGCTGGCTACGGGTGCCGCTGCGGGCGATATCGTCAGGGTTTTGCCACAGCTGGAAACGGTGCGCGGGCGGATGCAGCACGCCGCGACGCGCGACAACGGGGCGGCTGTTTTCGTCGATTTCGCGCATACGCCCGAGGCGATCTCGACCGCGCTGAAGGCGCTGCGTCCGCATGTGATGGGCCGCGTCGTGGCGGTGATCGGTGCCGGCGGTGACCGTGACCGGGGCAAGCGCCCGCTGATGGGGCGCGCTGCGGCGGCGCATGCCGATGTGGTGTTCGTGACCGACGACAATCCGCGCGGCGAGGTGCCGGGTGCTATCCGTGCCGAGGTGATGGAAGCCTGCGCGCAAGCGACCGAAGTGGGCGACCGCGCCGAGGCAATCCTGCGCGCGGTCGATACGCTGGGCCCGGGCGATGCGCTGTTGATCATGGGCAAGGGCCACGAGCGCGGCCAGATCGTTGGCGATACGGTCTATCCGTTCGATGACGTCGAACAGGCCAGCGTTGCCGTTGCCGCTTTGGATGGGCGGGTCTGATGGCACTTTGGACATCAAAGGTTGCCGCCGTTGCGACCGGGGGCCGGGCGGCCCGCGCTTTTGAGGTGACGGGTCTGTCGATCGACACGAGAGAGTTGCGGACCGGCGACATGTTCATCGCCCTGACGGCGGCGCGGGATGGCCATGACTTCGTGGGTGATGCGCTGAATAAGGGTGCTGCCGCCGCGCTGGTGTCGCGCGTTCCCGACGGGGTGGCGGTGGATGCGCCGCTGTTGATCGTGGTGGATGTACAAAGAGCATTGGAGGATCTCGGCAAGGCGGGGCGGGCGCGGACCGGGGCCAAGGTCGTGGGGGTGACTGGCTCAGTCGGCAAAACCTCGACCAAGGAGATGCTGCGCGCGGTTCTGGGCGGGCAGGGGCAGGTTCATGCCGCCGAGAAGAGCTTTAACAACCATTGGGGCGTGCCTTTGACACTGGCGCGGATGCCCAAAGGGGCCGATTTCGCCGTTGTCGAAATCGGGATGAGCGCGCCGGGCGAAATTGCGCCTTTGGCGCAGATGGCCGATCTTGACGTGGCGCTGATCACCACGGTCACGGCGGCGCATCTGGAGGCGTTCGACAATATCGAGGGGATCGCGGCCGAGAAGGCGTCGATCCTGCACGGGTTGAGGCCCGGCGGTGTGGCAGTTCTGAACCGCGATATCGAGACCTGGCCGGTTCTGGCGGCGAAGGCCAAGGCGGTGGGCGTGCCGGTGGTGACCTTCGGCGCGCATGAAATGGCGGACTACCGGCTGATCTCGGCCCGGCTTGCGGGCGACATGACAGTCGTCGAGGCCAGCGCCCGCGGTCAGGATGTGCTGTTCAAGGTGATGTCCGCAGGCCGCCACTTCGCGCTGAACGCGCTGGGGGTGCTGGCGACTGCCGACGCGCTGGGCCTCGATCCGGTGATCGTCGCGTGCGACATGGGGCTGTGGCGCCCGGTGGCAGGGCGCGGCCTGCGCGAGCGGCTGGTGATGGATGTGGTCGAGGATCATCTGAGCTTCGATCTGATCGACGATGCCTTCAATGCCAATCCCGCTTCGATGGCCGCCGCGTTGGAGACGCTTGCCGCTGCCCAGCCGCAGGATGATGTGGGCCGGGTGGCGCAGGGCCGAAGGATCGCCATTCTGGGTGACATGTTCGAACTCGGGCCGACCGAGACAGCCCTTCATGCCGCGATTGCCGATCATCCGGCGATGGCCGGGGTGACGCTGGTGCATTGCGTCGGGCCAAGGATGCGGGCGCTTTACGATGCCTTGCCCGGCGTCAGGCGGGGCGAGTGGCGTGAAAACGCCGATGATCTGGCTGCGAGAGTTCACCATCTGATCGATGCCGGCGATGTGGTGCTGGTGAAAGGTTCGAAATCGAGCCATGTCAGCCGGGTGGTCGAGGCGATCCGCAAACTGGGCCATCCGGCCCCGACCGAAGGGTAAGGCCGCATGTTGTACTGGTTGACCATCTTTTCCGACGGCGGCGACGTCTTCAACCTGTTTCGGTACATCACGTTTCGGGCGGGTGGGGCGTTCTTTACCGCGCTGGTCTTCGGGTTCATCTTCGGTCAGCCGCTGATCAACCTCTTGCGGGTACGCCAGAAAAAGGGCCAGCCGATCCGCGCCGACGGGCCGCAATCGCATTTCGCCAAGGCGGGGACGCCGACGATGGGCGGATTGCTGGTGCTGTCGGCGCTGACCTTCTCGACGCTGCTGTGGGCGCGGCTGGATAATCCGTATGTCTGGCTGGTGCTGGGGGTCACGGTGGCGTTCGGGGCGATCGGATTCGCCGATGACTACGCCAAGGTGACCAAGAACAGCAGCAACGGCGTGTCGGGACGGGTGCGGTTCGGGCTTGGCCTGCTGATCGCTGCCGTGGCGGGCTATCTGGCGGCGACGTTCCACCCGGACGAGCTGACCTATCAGCTGGCGCTGCCGGTGTTCAAGGATGTGCTGGTGAACATGGGTTTCCTCTTCGTGCCGTTTGCGATGATCGTGATCGTCGGGGCGGCCAATGCGGTGAACCTGACCGACGGATTGGACGGGTTGGCGATCATGCCGGTGATGATCGCGGCCGGCACTTTGGGCGTGATCGCCTATGCGGTTGGGCGGGTCGACTTCACTAATTATCTGGACGTGCATTACGTGCCGGGCACCGGCGAGATCCTGATCTTTTCCGCCGGACTGATCGGTGGGGGCCTGGGGTTTTTGTGGTATAATGCACCGCCTGCGGCGGTGTTCATGGGCGATACCGGATCGCTGGCGCTGGGCGGCGCCTTGGGGGCAATCGCGGTCGCCACCAAGCACGAGATCGTGCTGGCGATCGTCGGCGGTCTGTTCGTGGTAGAGGCGCTGAGCGTCATCATCCAGGTCCTGTATTTCAAGCGCACCGGCAAGCGGGTGTTCCTGATGGCGCCGATCCATCATCACTATGAGAAAAAGGGCTGGTCCGAGCCGCAAATCGTGATCCGGTTCTGGATCATCTCGGTGATCCTGGCCCTGATCGGGCTAGCGACGCTGAAGCTGCGCTAGATCCGTGGCAGAGTCGGTGCGCGATACCCAAGGTATGCTGGCAGGGATGGCGCCGGTTCTGGCCCAGGGTCGATACGTCTTTTGCACCACGCAGGACGATGTTCTGGCCGCGCGGGTCGCCGCGGCCGCGATCGCAACGGTGCGCGAGGGCGAAGGCCTGTCGCTGATCCTGCCACTAGCGGTGGCGGTCGATCACGGCTTAGCCACCGATCTGCCGATGCGGCGGATCACGCTGCAGGTGCACTCCTCGCTGGAGGGTGTCGGGCTGACGGCGGCGATGGCCACCGCCTTGGCCGAGATCGGCATTCCGTGCAACATGGTCGCGGGCTATCATCATGATCATGTCTTTGTGCCCGAGGGCGATGCCGACCGGGCGATGACGTGCCTGCAGACTCTGTCCGGCACCGCCAAAAAACACGGAAAGTGAGAAGCATCCGACATGCCCCGCCCCGACCGCCCCACAGCCCTTGTCACCGGTGCAAATCGCGGCATCGGGCTGGCCATCGCAGCGGAGCTTTGCGCGCTGGGTCATGACGTGACCATCGGCTCCCGCGACGCGCAGGCGGGGCGTCAGGCGGCGGCGCGGCTCGGGTGCCGATCGGTCGCGCTCGATCTTGCGGTTCCCGACACCTACTTCGCCGCGATCACCGCTGGGGGCGGCTTCGATGTGCTGGTGAACAAT
>JBBKVJ010000345.1:0-6387 GCA_037968375.1 Paracoccaceae bacterium
CTTCTCTGCCTACCTGCTGGAGAAGGGCACCTTCGAGCATCTGTGCCTGCCCTCGATCGCCGAGATCCCCGAAGAGATCCTGCTTTACAACCGGAGAGTGTTTTGTCGCCGACCGGGTGATCTGCTCAACCCGGTGCGCGAGCCACAGGAGATACTCGACCGGATCAAAGCGGATATCGGCAACTATGCATTCCAGGCCCAGTACCAACAGAACCCCACCGAGGCCGAGAACGAGTTCCTCAATATGGCGGATCTGCATCTGGTGGACACGCTGCCGGGCGAGCAACTGTTCGTGCGCCGGGTCCAGAGTTGGGATACCGCCGGAAAGACAGGCGCTCGTTGCGACTATTCCGTGGGGATGACGTTCGGGTGGCACTCAGACGAAGAGGTTTGGTACCTGTTGGATATTTTCCGCAAGAAGATCGACTACACCGAGCTCAAGGCGACCGTCCTTCGGGAACGCCAACGCTGGCTTGCCGACAAAGTTCTGATCGAGGACTCTGCAATGGGGATTTACCTGCTCCAGGATCTTCGAAAGACCGCTGCAGGTGTCTTTCAACCGATCAATGTCGTTGACAGCAAACTTGATCGGTTCCTACCGCACACCGACTGGATCAAATCGGGGAAGTTCGTCATCCCGACCGACAAGCCCTGGTTCGATGATTTCCGCCGCGAACTCCTCGCATTCCCGGACGCCACCAAGGACGATCAGGTCGACGCGCTGACCCAGTTTGCAGAGTATATGCGACGGTCAGAGGGCGCCTATCTGGACACCGATCCCCAGACCGGTCGGCGGATGGGAAAATATCGCCCAAGCCGGCCGAGGCGCGAGGACCGGATGCGGTTTTGAGTGAAAAGAACCTGTTCGGTCGGGAGGTTCGAATGCCGCCCGCACCCGTTGCAATAAGGCGAGGTCCATATACGTCCACGCATGACAGAACCGTCCCAGCGCAGGGGGCCGATGCCCGCCCCCTAGAAGCCTGCGGCTTGCCCGTCCTTACGCGGATCGGAGCCGGCCGCATAGCCGCCGTCCGGCAGCCGGTGCACAAGCTGTGCACCGCCAAATCCGAAGGCATTGTCCGGTGCCTCGATCTGAATGATATGGCCGAGTTTTTCCAGCCCCTCCAGCAGTTCGGCGGGCATTGTCGGCTCACAGGCGATGTCCAGACCCTCGATCGCACGCCAGCGCGGCGCGTCGGCGGCGCTTTGCACGTCCTGATCCCAGAGCTCGGTCCGCAGCAGAAGCTGCAGATGACCCTGGGCCTGAATCGGACCACCCATCATGCCAAAGGCCATGAGCGGCGCCCCGCCCTTCATCGCGAATCCCGGAATGATCGTGTGGAACGGACGCTTGCCCGGCGCCACCTGATTGGGATGCCCCTGCTCGGTGGTGAAACCGAAGCCACGGTTCTGCATTGACACGCCGGTGCCAGGCACGACCACACCAGAGCCGAAGCCCGAATAATTCGACTGGATGAAGCTTACCATCATGCCAGAGGCGTCAGCAACACTTACCAGCACGGTGCCCCCGCGCTTCGGCGCGCCGGCGCCAAAGTCCTGCGCGCGGTCGATGTCAACCAGGGCGGCGCGGGATTTCAGGTAGTCGTAATCGAGCAGCGTCGCTTCGGTCACGTTGGTCATGTGGCCCCGATCCGCCACGAACTGGTGGAGGTCACGATAAGCCAGCTTGATCGACTCAATCTGCAGATGCACTGCCGCCACATCTTCCGGACCATGGTCGCGGATCGTTGTGTGCTGAAGGATGCCCAAAGCCATGAGCGCCGCAATCCCCTGCCCGTTCGGCGGGATTTCGTGCAGCTCCACATCGTCAAAGCTCTGGCTGATCGTGCCGCACCAGTCACTACTGTGACTGGCCAGATCCTCGACCGTCATCGCGCCGCCGTGCGCCTTGGCAAATGCCGCGATCTCTTCGGCGATCTCGCCCTCGTAAAAGGCGCGGCCCTTGGTTTCGGCTATGGCCCGCAGGGTGCGCGCGGCGCCGGGGTTCTTGAACCGCTCGCCCGCCTTCGGTGCCCGACCGCCCGGCATGAAGGTCTCTGCAAATCCGGGCTGATTCTTGAGCGTCTCGGCGCCCTTGGCCCAAAGCGCGCCGATGACCGGCGAGACGATAAAGCTCTCTTCGGCATAGCGGATCGCGGGGGCAAGCACGGTGGCCAGCCCCAGCTTGCCGAAGCGTTCGGACAGTTCAACCCATGCGCTGACCGCGCCCGGCACGGTGACACTGTCCCAGCCGTGCTGGGGCATCCCACCGGCAAAACGCTCTGGCGTCCACGCGGCAGGCGCCCGACCCGAGGCGTTGAGCCCGTGCAGCTCCTTGCCATCCCACAGGATGCAGAAGGCGTCCGAACCCAGTCCGTTGCCTGTGGGTTCAACCACCGTCAGCGCCGCTGCGGTGGCAATCGCGGCATCTACCGCGTTGCCACCTTGTTGCAGGATCGACAGTCCGGCCTGTGTGGCCAGCGGTTGCGAGGTCGCAACGACGTTCTCGGCAAGAACCGGCGAGCGACGCGAGGGATAGACGGGATCATGACGCAGCTTCATCGGTGGACCTTTCGGAAGTCTTGGAGTTCTTGAGATGGCTCCGGACCGCCCAGGCGACCGAAGCCAGTGCCGCGATCAGGAAAATCAGGCTGATCGGGCGTGTGACAAAGAGGGTCGGGTCCGCATCGGTCATGAGCGCCCGGCGCAGGTTGGTCTCGCCGATGGGGCCGAGGATCACGCCCAGCACCAGCGGCGCCAGCGAATACCCAAGCGCCCGCAGTGCATAGCCCGCGGTGCCGATGAAGATGAGCAGATAAAGATCTGTCACCCGGTTGTTGAGCGCGAAAGTGCCCACCACGCAGCAGGTCATCACCACCGGCACGATCAACCACTTGGGTACTTCTGTCACGCGCAGGAACAGCCGCATGGAGAGGACCGCCACCACCAGCATCATCAGCGAGGCCACCGTCATGGCAATGAACATGCCATAGACCAGATCGCCGTGATCCATGATCAGCCGTGGCCCGACAGAGATGCCGTGGACCATGAGCGAGGCCATGAGGATCGCATCCACCGCCGAGCCGGGAATGCCGAGGCCGATGAGCGGGATCAGCCCGCCGCCCGCCGTCGCGGAATTGCCCGCCTCTGACGCGATGATGCCATCCGGCTCGCCCTTGCCGAAGGCCTCTGGCGTCTTTGAAGCACGCTTGGCCTGATCATAGGCCACGAGGTTGGCAATCGACCCCCCCGCCCCCGGCAGCGCGCCGATCAGCACACCGACCAGCGAGGACCGAATCAGGTTCACGGGCCGCATCAGAACCTCGCGCATCACCTTCCACGTCTGAAAGTCGATGGCCCCGGTCACTAGCGCAGTGCCCGAGCGCATGCTCTTGGCATCCTCGACCTCGGAAACCAGCTGCGAGATGGCGAAGATGCCGATCAGCACAACGAGGAAGGGCAAACCGGTCTCCAGCATCTCGATCCCGAAATCAAAGCGCGAACGCCCAAACATCGGGTCGGTGCCAACGGTCGACAGCGCAAGGCCAATAAGCCCCGCCAGCATCCCGCGGATGACCGATGAGCCCACGAGACTGGCCACGATGGTCAGCGCAAAGACGATGAGCGAAAAGTACTCCCACGGCCCCAGCTTCACCGCGAAGATCGCCAGCGGCGGGGCGGCAAAGATCAGCACGATGGTCGAGATCAAGGTGCCAAAGAACGACGCCCAGACCCCCAAGGAGAGTGCCCTGCCCGGTTCGCCCCCCCGGGCCATTGGGAAGGCGTCAAAGGTGGTGGCAACGGAAGACGGCGTGCCGGGAATACCCAAGAGCGCGGCCGAGATCAGCCCGCCGGTATAGCCGCCCACATAGACCGACAGCATCACGGCGATCCCCTGCAGCGGCTCCATGGTGAAGGTCAACGGCAGCGTGAGCACGATGGCCATGGTGACGGTAAAGCCGGGAATTGCCGCTGCGATGATGCCCGCGATCGAGCCCGCCAGCATGTAGAACAGCGTGGCAAACGTGAAGATCTGCGCGGCACCTGAAAGAAAGTCTTCCATGTCAGAGCACTCCTCTCGGCAGGAAGACGGTAAAGACTTCGGCAAAGAGCCAGTTCAGCCCGAAGGAAAAGGTCAGCGCCACGATGGCGGCGATCAGGATCGACCGGCGGGTGCGCGGCATCAGGATGACTTGAAGCACGAAAAGAAAAACAAGGCTCGCGATGGAAAAGCCGAGAAGCGGGATTGCCAGCAGATCAACCGTCAGCGCGCCGAGGCAGATGAAGACCAGATAGCGGCGACGCGCCCAAAGGACGGTCTCCGCGGCAAAGCGGCCGTAGGCGCTGCCGGGAATCTTGCGCAGCGCATCGACGATGGCCATCACCGCAACCAGCGCGATGGCGGCAAAAACGATCTGCGGAAAGGCTCCTGCCCCCAGCTGCCCGAACCGCGAGGTGGGAATGCCGGTCGCGGCCAGGAACAGACCGACTGAGGCCAGCAGGATCACCACGTAGCTCAGGAGGCGGGCAATCTCGCCTGCCTCCTGAGCCTGTTCTTTGTCGAAACCAGTGTCGCTCACGGTGCGAGAACCGCCGAGAGTGCTTTCACTGTCTCGTCAAGCTTGCTCAGGTAGGTTCTGTAGCCCTCCTGACCGCGGAAGAGCACATCGGCGCCCGCGTTGTTGGTCTGCTCAATGTAGGTCGGGTCCTTGGACAGCGCTTCGAGTGCCGCCTCAAGCGTATCGCGGGCCTCCTGCGGCGCGCCCTTGGGCATGACGATGCCGCGGGTCACATTGAGTTCTAGATCCTGACCAAGCTCGGTGAAGGTTGGCACGTCCGGGGTTGCCTCGACCCGCTCGGTGGAGCCCACGGCGAGAAAGGTCAGGTCGCCATTGTCGACAAACTGCTTGGAGGAACTGATGTCGCCGATAGCCGCATCGAGATTGCCGCCAACCAGCGCGCGGATGCGCTCGCCCGTGCCCTCATAGCCGACATAGGCAAACTGAAGGCCGAAGGCCTGTTCGATCATCGCTGCATGCAGGTGCGGCACACCACCCAGAGTCACGCCCATAGTTATTTCGCCTGGGTTCTCCTTGGCGTAAGCCACGAACTCTTCAAACGTGCCGTAATCCTCGGTCGGGTGCACGACGAGGTATTGCGGCGAGGCGGTCATCAGCGCGATGGGATCGAAATCGTCCCAGGCCAGATCGGTGATGCCGGTCTCAGTCGCTACCAGTAGGCCTTCGTGCACCTGGCTGATGGTGTAGCCGTCGGCGGCGCGGCGCGAGGCTTCGCGCAGGCCAACGGTGCCGCCGACGCCGGGCATGTTGATGATCGGCATCTCGGCGCCAAGGAAGGGTTCAATGTTACCCGCGATGAGGCGCATCAGCGTGTCCGACCCGCCACCGGGCGACCATGGCACGATGAATTGGACCGCGTGGTCGGGATAATCCTGCGCGCTGGCAGGTGCGGCCACAAGCGTTGCTGCTGTGAAAAGGGCGGCAAGCCCGTTGCGAAAGGTCATGAGGAAGCTCCTTGTGAAAGGCACGGCGTTCATTCGCCGCAATTCTTTTGGATGCCGCACGTTAACACAAATAGAACGCGTACAAATCGCTTAATCTTTGCTATTACATTAAGAATATCTTACTTTGTGCCAATGGATACTCGCCAACTAGAAACCATTCTCGCCATTGAACAGCACGGTGGCTTTGCCGCGGCGGCACAGGCGATCAACCTGACCGCCTCGGCCGTCAGTCAGCAGGTCTCTGCGCTGGAGGCCGAATTTTGCGTCCAGCTTTTCGACCGCGCCCGCCGCCCCCCAGCGCTGACCGCCAAGGGGGCCGAAATGGTGCGATCCGCCCGGGCAATCCTACAAATCGTGTCCGAGACCAAAGCCGCAGTCACCGGGGTACGCGTTCGGGGTACGCTCGCGTTAGGAACTCTGCGCACGGGGGCGAACTCTCTGGCGCCCAACGCTCTGGCGACGTTGCGCACCAAGTATCCTAACCTGAGCTTTCGCCTGCGGATCGGCATGTCCGAGGAGCTGATGAGCGAGGTGGTTTCCGGTCAGCTGGACGCCGCTCTGGTGGCCGATCATGTGGCGGTGCCTCCCAGTCTGAGATGGTCACTGGTGGTGAACGAACCGCTTATCGTCATTACCCCGCCCGGCACGGGCGCGCTGTCACTGCAGGAACTGATCGGCACCGTCCCCTACATCCGCTATCGCTCGCAGGTGCCGCTGGCGCGCCAGATCGCCACCGAGATTGCCAGACTGGGTCCCGCCCCGCGGCAGGTGGTTTCGGTCAACTCCATGATCTCGGTGGTGGGGTGCGTGCAGGCCGGGCTGGGGTTTTCCGTCATCCCCCAAATTGCCCTTCAGGACATGAT
>JBBKVJ010000346.1:0-2754 GCA_037968375.1 Paracoccaceae bacterium
GGCCCAGGCGGCGAACGGCGGCGCGCCGGGATTGGCGAACGCGGCGATCTTGCCATGCGCCTTGGCAAAGGCCTCGCCCAGTTCCACCCGCCCGCGCAGATCTTTCAGCACGCTGTCGATACCGTCGGTCTTTTGCCCGTCGATCACGATCGGGCCGCTTATCGCCACTGTTGCCGCCGCCTGCGCGATCAGTGCCCGCGCTTCGGTCTTGGCACGCGGCAGGCAAACCACCGCCGCCGCATAGGGGCCGCTGGCGGCGACCGCGGTGGCGATGTCGTGCCCGGCAAAGGCGTCATGATCGGGTTTGAAGCCCTGGATCACTTCGACCCGGCCCTGCGGCATCTGTGACAGATCATACCCGGCGACGGGCCGCATAACCGCGATCCGCCCGTCGGGCGGCAGGACAAGGGCGCCTGTGTCCAGCGCGATGGTCAATCGGGAGGGTTGCATGGGCTGGCGCGGCGGGCGCGCCTATTCCTTTTCCATGGTGCACTGCAAGGGATGCTGGTGGCGGCGCGCGAAATCCATCACCTGCGCCACTTTCGTCTCCGCCACCTCGAACGAGAAAACGCCGACGACCGCAAGGCCTTTCTTGTGCACCGTCAGCATGATCTCGAACGACTGGGCATGGGTCAGGCCGAAAAACCGCTCCAGCACATGCACCACGAACTCCATCGGCGTATAGTCGTCGTTCAGCAGCATCACCTTGTACAGCGGCGGCCGTTGCGTCTTGGGCCGCGTCTTGGTGACGACGCCGGTTTCATCCTCGGGATTGTCCTTGCGGTCGGACATGATGATCGGATGCAGGGTCAAACGGCGCGCGCTCCCGGTGACGGAGGGGTGGTTGAAACGTGGACCCCACTATATAAGCGCCGGGGCCATCGTGAAAAGGGGCCAGAGGCAGGGCGGCATGGCAGAACTTTCGACAATCGGTTTCGATGCCGACGATACGCTTTGGCACAATGAGCGGTTTTTCCGCCTGACCGAGGCGCAATTTGCCGAACTTCTGGCTGATCACGCGGAAAAAGACCACCTTGCCCAGCGACTTCTGGATGCCGAACGGCGCAACCTTGGCCATTACGGGTTCGGCATCAAGGGCTTTGTGCTGTCGATGATCGAAACCGCCATCGAGGTGACCGACGGCCGGGTGCCTGCCAAGGTCATCGGCCAGATCATGGCGATGGGCCGCGAAATGCTGTCGCACCCGATCGAGTTGTTGCCGCATGCCCGCGAGACTGTCGAGGCCCTGGCGGGGAACTTTCGCGTTCTGCTGATCACCAAGGGCGATCTTCTGGATCAGGAGCGCAAGCTGGCGCAATCGGGTCTGGGCGAGATGTTCCACGGCGTCGAGATCGTGTCGGACAAGACACCGCAGGTTTATTCCCGCATCTTCGCACGGCACGGCGACGGGGCTAGCGGCGCGATGATGGTCGGCAATTCGCTGAAATCGGATGTGCTGCCGGCAATTGAGGCCGGGGGCTGGGGCATCTTCGTGCCACACGGCCTGACCTGGGAGCTGGAGCGCGCCGAACCGCCCGAGACGCATTTCCGCTACCGCGAGATCGCCAGCCTGGGCGAATTGCCGGATCTGATCGCGTCGCTCAGCGATGCCCCTATTTAGTGGCTATAGCGTTGCCAACATCTACATCTAGAAATATGACCTTAATGTCGCGGCCAAAGTTATTGAAATTAGGGTATTTTCCGGAAAGATGCCCTGTGTTACGCTGATCCCAATAATAAAGCTGCACCGGAAAATCGGGCGGCGCGAGGCAGAGCAAGGGCAGTTGTCGTGAAACTACGACATGTATTTGGCGCATTTCGCGCCGTTCTCATCCTGTGTGCGGTCGTTATCGCGGCCCCGAACGGCGCCAGTGCGGCGCCCTATGCCGATATGGTGATAGACGCGCGATCCGGCGAAGTTCTGCGCGCCACCAACGCCGACAGCCGGTTGCATCCCGCCTCGCTGACCAAAATGATGACGCTGTACATCACCTTCGAGGCGATCCGCCTGGGCGAGTTGTCGCTGGATACGACCGTGACGATCTCGCCCAAGGCCGCGTCCGAGCCGCCCTCCAAACTGGGCCTGCGCGCCGGGCAACGCATTCAGCTGCGCTATCTGATCCGCGCCGCGTCGGTGAAATCGGCCAATGATGCGGCCACTGCGCTGGGCGAGGCCGTGTCGGGCAGCGAAGCGGCCTTTGCGCGCCGGATGAACCGCACCGCCCGGGCGCTGGGCATGACCCGCACGACATTCAAGAATGCGCACGGCCTGACCGAAGAGGGGCATCTTTCGACCGCCCGCGACATGACCACGCTGGGGCGCCACCTGTTCTTCGACTATCCGGAATTCTACAACCTTTTCTCGCGCCGCTCGACCAATGCTGGCGGCACCGAAGTGAACAACACCAATCGCCGGTTCCTGGATGCCTACAAGGGGGCCGACGGGATCAAGACCGGCTATACCCGCGCTGCCGGGTTCAACCTTGTCGGCTCGGCCGAACGCGGGCAAGAGCGGATCATCGCCACGGTATTTGGCGGCTCGTCGACGGCCAATCGCAACGCGCGGGTGGCCGAATTGCTTGATCTGGGATTTTCTAAGGCGCCCAACCGGGTCGCCGTGAACCGGCCACGCCTGCCGCACTACGACAACCTGCCGCCCGAGCCGGAACCCGACGTCGCGGTGGCCGCGGGTCCGGTGCGTGAACGGGCGGCCGGGCAGATCCTGCGGATCAGCGGCGCCGTCATCCGCTCGCC
>JBBKVJ010000347.1:0-3585 GCA_037968375.1 Paracoccaceae bacterium
TGGGCGCTGGCCTTCGGCCTTGCCGCGCGGATCGGGCGCGGCTGGCGCCGGGTCTGCCTTGCCGCCGTCCTCTTGGCGGCGGTCGAGGTGGCGCGTAGCCACCTGCTGACCGGGTTTCCCTGGGCGCTGATCGGATATCTCTGGATCGACGCCCCGCAGGCGCAGATTGCCTCGGTCTTCGGCCCCTACGGCTTGACGCTGGCGACGACGCTTGTCGCAGCCCTGGGCGCTGTCTGGATTGGGCGTGACCGGCGCTGGCTGGCGGCGCCTGCCGTGGCGCTGGCTGTGGTCACCAGCGTCGGCTTCTGGGGCAGCCACCGCCTGATCGCCGCCGATCCCTACACCGGCGCACCACCGCTTTTGCGCCTGGTGCAGCCCAATGCCGAACAGCGCCTGAAATGGGATGTCGATCTGGCCCGCGAGTTCTTTCAGCGCCTGCTGACCGCCACCGCAACGCCGCCCGGAGGCGCCCGGCCCGATCTGATAATCTGGCCCGAATCCTCGGTGCCCTACCTTTTGAACGGCCCCGGCCCACTGCTTGACGAGATCGCCCGCGCCGCTGCCAGCACGCCGGTGGCAATGGGTGCGGTGCGGCGCATCGACGGCCTTTACTACAACAGCCTTGTCGTCACCGACAGCGAGGGCGACATCGCGCTGACCTACGACAAGCACCATTTGGTGCCGTTCGGCGAATACGTGCCCTTCGGCGAGGTTCTTGGCCGTCTTGGCATCCGCGGCCTCGCCACCAGCCAGGGCGGCGGCTATTCACCCGGGCCGGGCCCGCGGGTGCTTGACCTCGGACCAGCGGGCCGCGCCCTGCCGCTGATCTGCTACGAGGCGATCTTTCCCCAGCACCTGCGCGCCGCCACACGACCCGACTGGGTGCTGCAGATCACCAACGACGCCTGGTTCGGCGAGATCTCCGGCCCTTACCAGCACCTCGCTCAGGCCCGCCTGCGCGCCATCGAGCAGGGTCTGCCGCTGGTTCGCGCCGCCAATACCGGCGTCTCGGCCGTCATCGACGCGAAGGGCCGGATCACCGCCGCGCTTGGCCTCGGCCATCAGGGCCATCTTGATGCCCGGCTGCCGCCCGCGCTGCCGCCGACCCTCTATGCCCGCACCGGCGACTGGCCCGCCTTCGCGCTTCTCCTCCTGCTGGCATTCGCATTTGCTTCACCGTTCCGGCGTAAACCGGATTGACCGCACTGTCCCGGCGGCGTAACCCGGCGCGATCCGTCACAACGGCTTCCTGGCGTGGCGAACTGAACTTGAATGGAGCACTTCATGACCCGCCAAAACTACGTCTTCACCTCCGAGAGCGTCTCGGAGGGGCATCCCGACAAGCTGTGCGACCGGATTTCGGATGCCGTCCTCGACGCTTTCCTGACCGAGGAACCGAACGCCCGTGTCGCCTGCGAAACCTTTGCCACCTCCGGCATGGTCGTGGTCGGCGGCGAGGTTGGCCTGACCGATCAGGACCGGCTGCGCAATTACATGGGCCGGATCGGCGAGATCGCCCGCGACTGCATCAAGGACATCGGCTACGAGCAGGAAAAGTTTCACTGGAACACCTGTCACGTCCTGAACTTCCTGCACCAGCAATCGGCCCATATCGCGCAGGGCGTCGATCGTGACGGCGCCGGCGATCAGGGCATCATGTTCGGTTATGCGGTCGATGAGACGCCGGAACTGATGCCCGCGCCGATCCAGTATTCGCACGCAATCCTTCGGCGGTTGGCCGAGGTGCGGAAATCCGGGCAGGAACCGACCCTCAAACCGGATGCGAAATCCCAGCTGACCCTGCGCTACGAGGACGGCAAGCCGGTCGAGGTGCTCTCGGTCGTGCTGTCGACCCAGCACGAAAGCGAAGACCAGACCTCGGATGACATCCGCGCCATCGTCGAGCCGTATATCCTTGAGGTTCTGCCCTCGGGCTGGATCACGCCCACCACCGAATGGCATGTGAACCCCACCGGCACATTCGTGATCGGCGGGCCGGATGGCGACGCGGGCCTTACGGGGCGCAAGATCATCGTCGATACCTATGGCGGTGCGGCACCGCATGGCGGCGGCGCGTTTTCTGGCAAGGACCCGACCAAGGTCGACCGCTCGGCCGCCTATGCGGCGCGCTATCTGGCCAAGAACGTGGTCGCAGCCGGGATCGCGATGCGCTGCACCCTGCAGCTGAGCTATGCCATCGGGGTGGCCAAACCGCTGTCGATCTATGTCGACACCCACGGCACCGGCGAGGTGCCGGATCAAGAGATCGAGGCCGCCGTGGCCAAGGTGATGGACCTGACCCCGCGCGGCATCCGCACCCATCTCGACCTCAACAAGCCGATCTACCAGCGCACCGCTGCCTATGGACATTTCGGGCGCGAACCCGATGCCGACGGCGGGTTTTCGTGGGAGCGGGTCGATCTGGTGGAGGCGCTGCGCAAGGCAGTCTAGGGTATCGCCCCGTGACCAGCGCCGGGGGGTTTTCCACCCCCCGGACCCCCCGGACGGTATTTGTGACAAAAGGAAGAAGCGGAGCTTTTCCGCGCTCATGCCGACACCGAAGCCCCCCAATGCCCCGCGGCGCAATATCTACGGTCGTCGTCGCGGCAAGACCCTGAACCAGGCGCAGAAGGATTACCTGAGCGAGGATCTGGCGGCGCTGTCGCCCGGGCCAGTGGATCCTGAGGCGAGCCCGGATCTGACACCACTGGACCTTGCGGCGCGGTTCGGGCTGCGCCCGGTCTGGCTGGAGATTGGCTTTGGCGGCGGCGAGCATCTGGTGCATCAGGCCGCCACGAACCCCGGGATTGCCATCATCGGTGCCGAGCCGTTCATCAACGGCGTCGCCATGCTGTTGGGCAAGATCAGGCGGGCGGGCGTCGAGAATATCGCTGTCCATCCCGGTGATGCGCGCGATCTGATGGATGTGCTGCCCGATGGCTCGATAGCGAAGGCGTTTTTGCTCTATCCCGATCCGTGGCCGAAGACGCGGCACCACCGCCGCCGGTTCGTGACGCGCGAGAGCCTTGCCCCGCTGGCCCGGGTTCTGGCGCCGGGGGCCGAGTTTCGCATCGCCACCGACATTCCCGATTATGTCCGCCAGACGCTGGAAGAGGTGCCGCAGGCGGGGTTCGACCTGCTGACCACGGCGCCGGAAGACTGGAGCCAGCCCTGGGCCGACTGGATCAGCACGCGTTACGAACAAAAAGCACTGCGCGCAGGCAGGGTGCCGCAATACCTCACCTTCCGACGGGTCTGACAGCCGGGCTTGGCGGAACTTGCCGGGCAGGATAGCGTTCATTCGACGCAGACCGGAGATTACCCATGCGCGCCCATCCCCTTGCCCTGATCGCGGCCATCACCCTTTTTGCAGCGCCGGCGTCCGCCGATTGCCGGTTCACGCTGAACTTCCTCTTCGGCAGCGCGCACCTGTCGCTTGCCGACAGCCTGCTGCTGGGCGACCTTGGACGCGCCTATCCCGCAGGCCCGGTGCGGCTGTCGGCCCATGCCGATGACGACGGCTCGCCTGCCGCCAACCGGCGGGTCGCTGTGGCCCGCGCCGAGGCGGTGATCGCGCGCATGCAC
>JBBKVJ010000348.1:0-11440 GCA_037968375.1 Paracoccaceae bacterium
GACAGACGGTGCAAGCGGCCAAGTTGCAGGGGGGCTGTCAGCCCCCCGTCGGCAAGGGCCGACGCCCCCCGAGAATGTTTTCAACCGAAAGAAGCCTCAGCTGTCCTTGCGGCCACGCGTCTCAAAGCGTGGCAGCATACCGGAGAAATCGCGGCCGCGTCCGCCTTCGTCCTCGACGTAGCGCCGGTAGAGTTCGGCTGCAGCCTGGCCCAGGGGCGTGTCGGCATCGGCAGCAATGGCGGCCTCTTGCGACAGGCGCAGATCCTTGAGCATCAGTTCCGCCGCGAAGCCGGGCTTGTAGCCGTTGTCGGCGGGGCTTTTGGGACCGACGCCCGGCGCCGGACAATAGCTGTTCATCGACCACGACTGCCCTGACGAGGTTGAGACCACGTCGAACATCGGCTGCCGGTCGAGGCCCAGTTTGTCGGCCAGCGCGAAAGCCTCGCAGGTGGCGATCATGGTGACGCCGAGGATCATGTTGTTGCAGATCTTGGCGGCTTGGCCCGCCCCTGAGGCCCCGCAATGCACCGCCTTGTCGCCCATCACGTCGAAGAGCGGCTTGACGCGGGCGAAGGCCTCGTCCGAGCCGCCGACCATGAAGGTCAGCGTGCCGGCTTCGGCGCCGCCGACACCGCCTGACACCGGCGCATCGACGACCAGAAGCCCCGCCGCCTCGGCATCCGCCGCCACCGCGCGGGCACTGGCCAGATCGACGGTCGAGCAATCGAGGAAGACAGCACCCCGCTTCATCGCCGGGATGACTTCGGCCGCCACACCCCTCAGAATCGCCCCCGAGGGCAGCATCGTCAGCACCACATCGGCCAGTTCCGCCACATCCGCCGACGAGGTCGCCTGCGGGATCCCGTCAGGGTGGGCGGCGGTGTCGAAGCCCAGCACCTCGTACCCCGCCTTGAGGAGGTTCTGCGCCATCGGCGCGCCCATGTTGCCGATCCCGATAAAGCCAATTTTCATGCCAGTTCCTTTTGCAGATCAAGCGCTTCGGCCCCAAGCGGCATCAGCATGTTCGAGACCTCGACGGGCGGGACCTTTTCAGGGTCGGAATGCCGCCAGTGCGGGGTTTTGTCCTTGTCGATAATCGCCGCCCGGATCCCTTCCAGAAAGTCGCCGTGCTGCATCGCCCGGTGGGTGAACCGGTATTCCAGCTCCAACGCGCGGCGGATCGAACTGGTGCCGCGCAGTCGGTGGATCATTTCAACGGCTGCGGCCATCGACAGCGGCGCATTGCGGGCAAGGCGTATCAGGGCGTCCTTAGCAAAGGGTGAAGCGTCGGTTTTCAGCGTCCGCACGATATCGCCCAGACGCTCGCCGGCAAAGCAGCGGTCGATATCGGCACGGGCGGCCTGCAAGGCGCCATCGGGCGGGGTTTCAGCATGATCGGCGATGCGCTTCCAGTTGCCGGTTTTGCACAGTTCGGCCTTCAGTGCCGCCCACCGGGCTTTGGGCACAAACCGGTCCGCAAAGCCCGCATGGATCGCATCCGCAGGCCCCATCCGCGCCGTGGTCAGCGCCAGATACTCGCCGCAGCGCCCCGGCGCATTGGCCAGCAGCAGCGAGCCACCGACATCAGGCACCAGCCCGACACCGCATTCCGGCATCGCGATCTGGGCTGTTTCGCCGGCGATCCGGTGCTGGGCGTGGCAGCCAACCCCGACGCCACCGCCCATCGTGAAACCCTGCAGGAAGCTGATGATCGGCTTGGGGTATTCGTGCAGCTTGGCATTCATCCGGTATTCATCGCGCCAGAACCGTTGGCCATACGCGAAATCACCGGCGGTACCGGTCGCATACATCTGGGCGATATCGCCGCCCGCCGAAAACGCGCGGTTGCCGGTGGCGTCGATCACGATCAGCGCCACGTCGGGATCATCGCGCCAGCCGTCGATGGCACGCTCGATCTCAAGGCACATTGCGTAGGTAACGGCATTCAGCGCCGCAGGCCGGTTCAGCGTGATCCGCCCGGCGCAGCCTTCGATGCGGGTGATGAGGTCGGTCACGTGGAAACCGTTGACGGTGCGAGCCTAGCGAGCAAGGCCTCGACGCGACCGAGTGTCGCTTCGGCCTTGGCCGAACGTCCGGTGATCAACAGCTTCAAACATAGTGTGAACCAGTGCCAAAGCAGGGTCATCCATATGGCAAGTACCGCTATTGTCATTATCATCCATACGATACCCACCGCAACGAACGCGGTACTTTTTATCGTGAGTACCGGGCCGACGGCAGCTAGCAGCTCAACCGAGACAACACCAAAGATCATTACTGCGACCCACTGCCAAACAAAGACCCAGCAAAACAGCAGCACCGACAGAGGGGAAAACTCAATGACCTTCCGCAATGCCCATCGCTTATGGGCAAGGAACATGCGCCGGACCGCTACGAGGAGAGTTGCGATCATCCCCCCCGCTCCTTCAACATCGCCCGCGCCACGATCACCCTCATGATCTCATTCGTGCCTTCGAGGATCTGGTGCACGCGTAGATCGCGGACGATCTTTTCGATGCCGTAGTCGGCAAGGTATCCATAGCCGCCATGCAGTTGCAGGCACTGGTCGGCGACGCGTGACCCCGCCTCGGTGGCGAATTTCTTCGCCATCGCGCAATGTTTGGTGGCGTCCGCAGCGCCCTGATCCAGCTTCCATGCGGCTTGCCGTAAAAAAACCCGCGCGGCCTGCAACTCGATCTCCATCTCAGCCAGGCGAAACTGCAGCGCCTGGAACTGGTCAATGGGTTGGCCGAAGGCCTGACGCTCGCCCATATAGGCCAGCGTCGCGTCAAGTGCTGCCTGTGCTGCGCCTAGCGAGCAGGCCGAGATGTTCAATCGCCCGCCGTCCAGCCCCGCCATCGCATAGGAAAATCCCTTGCCCTCTTCGCCCAGCAGGTTCGCCGCCGGGATCGCGCAGCAGTCCATCTGCACCTGACGGGTGGGTTGCGAGCGCCATCCCATCTTGTCCTCGAGCCCGCCGAAAGACAGCCCCTCGGCGCCATCTTCGATCACATAGGCCGAGATGCCCTTTGGCCCCTCAGCGCCCGACCGCGCCATCACCACATAGGCATCCGAATAGCCGCCACCCGAGATGAACGCCTTGCTGCCGGTCAGCCGCCAACCCTCGTTGGTGCGCTCGGCTTTCGTGCGCAGGGCGGCGGCGTCCGATCCTGACCCCGGTTCGGTCAGGCAGTAGGAAAACACCGTCTCCATCGTCAGGGCGCCGGGCAGGTAGTGCGCCTTGATCGCGTCCGAGCCGAATGCGTCGATCATCTTGACGCACATGTTGTGGATCGACAAAAACGCCGCGACCGAGGGGCAGGCCATCGCAAGCGCCTCGAAGACCAGCGTCGCGTCGAGCCGAGTCAAGCCCGATCCGCCCGAGGCCTCGGAGACATACAACCCGCCAAAGCCCAGTTCGGCCAGACGCGGCCACAGCGCCTTGGGGATGTTCTCCTCTGCCTCCCACTGACGGGCAAAGGGCGCGATATGCTCGGCCCCAAAGGCGCGGGCCATGTCGAAAATGGCGTCCTGTTCCTCGGTCAGCGCGAAATCCATTGGCATTTTCCCCCGAGGTTGCCGGACTGAGCGCCCTCTCTATTTCCCAAGTCTTGCTGCAATGTTGCAAGGCTCACAATCCCTCGTGAAATTCCTCGACCAGATGCCGCACGACGGCACACATCGCCGTCTGGTGATCGGCGCCGCCCAGCTTGGCCGTCTCCAGCACCGCGCGCTGCCGGTCCGAAGACGTGCCTTCGGTGGCGATGACGCGCGCCCGTTCGACCTCAGATTTCGAATGCAGACACCCCGCATCCTCGCCGATCAGCTGTAACAGCTCATCCACCAGCTCCGGCATCGGCACGATGGCATGACGGCCAAAGTCGATCAGCCCTTCCGAGGCGCCATAGCGCTGCGCCCGCCAGCGGTTCTCGGCGACCAGAAACCGGTCGTAGATGCGCCAGCGCTGGTTCTTTTGCGCCAGCCGCCACAGCATCCGCGTGATCGCCTGGGTCAGCGCAGCCAGCGTCAGCGTGTCCTCGATCCGGGGGGCGACATCGCAAATCCGCGACTCGATCGTGGGGAACTTGTGCGACGGCCTCAGGTCCCACCAGATTTTCGTCGCATCCTCGATCACGCCCAGATCGGTCAGGATCCCGACCGAGCGTTCGAATTCGCCCCAACTGCCCATCCTTGGCGGCAGGCCGGTGCGGGGCAGGTTGTCGAAGACGGTCAGCCGGTACGAGGCCAGCCCGGTGTCCTGACCCTGCCAGAACGGCGAGGAACACGACAACGCCAGAAGATGCGGCAAAAAGTAGGTCAGCTGGTTGACCAGGTCGATCCGCATGTCCTCGTCTTCGATGCCGACATGCACATGCATGCCCGAGATCAGCATCCGCCGGGCGACGCCCTGCAGGTCGCGGGCGAGCCCGGTGTAGCGATCCTTGGGCGTGTGGGCCTGCGCCTTCCAGTCGGAAAACGGGTGACACGACGCGGCAATAGGCGCCAGACCGTGACGTGCCGCCACCTTGGCCACAGTGCGGCGCAGATGCGACAGGTCCTCGCGCGCCTCGCCGATGGTCTTGCAGACCTTGGTGCCGACCTCGATCTGGCATTGCAGGAACTCCGGACTGACCTGACCCTGCAGCGCCTCGGCACATTCATCCATCAGCGCCTGCGGCGCCTCGACAAGATCGCAGGTCGCAGCGTCGACCAGCAGATATTCCTCTTCGATACCGATGGTAAAGGCCGGTTCCGGGTGGGTCATGCCAGCGTCCTTGTTGGGCAGGTTACGCATATCGAAGCAGAGGAACTGTGGCGCGGCAAGACCGCTAACCCCGATGCCCGGGCGCAACAGCATCGCAAAACGGATGGGTTGCCACATCGCTCTGGTAGAAAAATCCGATAAAATATGTATCGTCAGCCAGGTTTTCAGGGTTGCTGCCCCGCACCCTGACATATGGAAAGGCAAAGCTAATGAATCGTTCCTGTGCTATTGGCATCGCGCTGGTCTGTCTCGGTGCCCCCGCATTCGCGGGCGGTCTTGCGCCCGTCGTCGTCGATCCGGTGGTCGCCATCCTGCCCGCCCCGGTCATCGACTGGACCGGCCCTTATGCCGGTGTCCAGCTTGGCTGGGGCTGGGCCAGCATCGTCGAGGACGGTGATCCAGATATCGACGGCGACGGCTACGTGGCCGGTGTGCATGTCGGCTATAACCACGACTTTGGCAATGTCGTCGTGGGCGTCGAGCTTGACTACAACCTGGCCAATATCGAGTTCGAGAACGACGACCCCGACGATACGATCGACACGCTGTCGCATCTCAAACTGCGCGCCGGCTTCGACACCGGCATGACCTGGTTTTACGCGGCTGGCGGCACGGCACGGGCGGAATCCGCAGGTGGCGATTCCGGTTCGGGCAGCTTCTACGGCCTCGGCGTCGAGCACCGGTTCTCCGAGCGCTGGTCGGGTGGTGTCGAGTATCTGATGCACGATTTTGACGATTTCTATTCCGGCGGGATCGACTTGGAAATTCGTACCCTTCAGGCGCGGATGTCGTTCCACTTCTAGGGTGTGATGACGGCGGATCGTAGCGAAGCGGATCGCGCCCTACTCAGGGCGCGATCCGCCAAGAATTGACCTGCGATCCAGTACAGCAGAGGGCTGCGACTGACCGCGGGTTGCCGCTCTGACAGTTCCGGTTGCCGCTTTATGGCCAAGCATCTCCAACTTCCATCGTCACGCCAACGTCACCCTAGCGGCTGCCCGGCGACGCGTACGCGCCTTTATTCCGGGCCGGGCAGCATGCTTTCATGGTCCTGAACCACTCTTGCGGTTCCGCTCAGTCCATCGCCTTGAAGTGGAACTCGCCGCCTTCCTTCATCCCCGAAGGCCAGCGCGCGGTCACTGTCTTGGTCCGTGTATAGAAGCGGAACGCATCCGGCCCGTGCTGGTTCAGATCGCCAAAGCCCGATTTCTTCCAGCCGCCGAAGGTGTGATAGGCCAGCGGCACCGGGATCGGCACGTTGATACCGACCATGCCGACATTGATCCGGGAGGCGAAATCGCGCGCGGTATCGCCATCGCGGGTGAAGATCGCGGTGCCGTTGCCGTATTCGTTCTTCATCGTCAGGTCGATCGCCTCGTCATAGGTTTTCGCGCGCACCGTCGACAGGACGGGCGCAAAGATCTCCTGCTTGTAGATGTCCATCTCGGGCGTCACATGGTCGAAAAGATGCGGTCCGACGAAAAAGCCGTTCTCGTAGCCCTGCAGCTTGAAGCCGCGCCCATCGACGACCAGTTTGGCGCCTTGCTTGATGCCGGATTCCACCAGCCCCAGCGCCCGCTCTTTCGCCGCCGCCGTCACCAGCGGGCCATAGTCCACATCGTTGCCACCGGTATAGGGGCCGACCTTCAGCTTTTCGATCCGCGGCACCAGTTTCTCGATCAGCCGGTCGGCGGTCTCGTCGCCCACAGGGACAGCTACCGAGATCGCCATGCAGCGCTCGCCCGCAGCGCCATAGCCCGCACCGATCAGCGCATCGGCGGCCTGATCCATATCGGCGTCCGGCATGATGATCATGTGGTTCTTGGCGCCGCCAAAGCATTGCACACGCTTGCCGTTCGTACAGCCGCGCCCGTAGATATACTGCGCGATGGGTGTCGAGCCGACAAAGCCGATTGCCTGAATGGTTTCGTTGTCGAGGATCGCGTCGACAGATTCCTTGTCGCCGTTGATGACCTGCAAGATGCCATCGGGCAGCCCGGCCTCCTGCAAAAGCTCGGCCAGCATCAAAGGCACCGACGGATCGCGCTCGGATGGCTTGAGGATGAACGCGTTGCCGCACGACAGGGCAGGGCCCATCTTCCAAAGCGGGATCATCGCTGGAAAATTGAACGGCGTGATGCCGGCAGCCACGCCAAGCGGCTGGCGCATCGAATACATGTCGATGCCGGGGCCGGCAGAATCGGTGAAATCGCCCTTCAAAAGCTGCGGCGCGCCGATGCAGTACTCGATCACCTCAAGGCCGCGCTGCACATCGCCCTTGGCGTCGGGGATGGTCTTGCCATGTTCGCGGCTCAGTGCCTCGGCCAACTTCTCCATGTCGCGGTTGATCAGCCCGACAAAGGCCATCATCACCCGCGCCCGCTTTTGCGGGTTGGTCGCACCCCAGGCGACCTGCGCCTTGGCCGCCGACGCCACGGCGGCGTCCAGTTCGGTCTTCGAGGCCAGCGGCACCTTTGCCTGAACCTCGCCCGTGGCGGGATTGTAGACATCGGCATAACGCCCCGACGTGCCCTTGACGTGCTTGCCGTCGATCCAGTGGCTCAGTTCCATAACGCTCTCCCTAAATGCTGTTGCACTCTAGCCTTGCAGCACTGCCGGAAAAAGGGGCAGTTTGTCGAACGCGCTTTGCACGTTTTCGGGGGCGACCGGCAGTTCTGATGAGACTATGCATCTTTTCACGCGCAATGCACCGTCACCGGCCCTATTACGTTCCTCCGCTGGGAATGCTGGCAAAGGTCTTTGCAAGGCTAGGGCATGAGGTGACGGTGTTGACCACTGCCCTGCCTGACGATGGCTCCGGCATCTTTCGCGACGGTGATGCCGAGGTGCATTATCTGTCGGGCACACTTGCCAGCCGAGTTGATACCGCATTCTGGAATGCAAGCGCTGAACGTTTCGATGCGTTGCATGCTGAACGCGGGTTCGATCTTGTGCTCGGACGCGGCAATTCGACCTGGGGCTATTTCCGTCAAAGCCGGTTCGCAGGGCAGGTGCCGGTAATCTGTCACGAAGGCACCTATCCACTGTGGCTGCACCAGCTCGAGACGCGTTCGGAATCGCTTGCCGCCGCACTGGGCCCGCCTGTTGCCTTGCTTGCCGCATTGCACCGGCGCCGATACAGACTTTGCCTGCAATGGGCGGCACGTGTGGTCTGCAACTCTCCCGCACTGGCCGGCGCGTTCAAGCGCCTTTACTGGTGGCGGCCGCCCCGCGCCGAGTTCATTCCCTATGGTTTTGATACCTCCACCTACGTACTGCCCCATTCCCGACCCGACGCTACCAAAACGGACAGCCCGCCCCGGCTTGTCTTCGTCGGACGCCTGACCTGGGACAAGGGCGTTATCGAAATGGTCGACATCCTGTCGCGGCTTCGGCGCCGGGATGCGGTGCTCGATCTGATCGGTCCGGTCAATGATCGGGTCAGGGCTGCGCTGATCAAGCGCGCAGCGCTCCGGGGCGTCACAGACCGCCTGCGATTGCCCGGGCCGGTGCACAATTCCGAGTTGCCCGAGCGGCTGCTGGGGGCCTCGGCATTCGTCTTTCCCTCGACCCATCCGGAAGGTCTTAGCAAGGTTGTCATGGAGGCGATGGCGGCGGGCCTGCCGGTGGTCGCCTACAACCTTCCGGGCCTCGACACACTGGTCGTGGACGGGGTGACCGGCTGGCTTGTGCCGCCGCGCGATCTCGGGCAGGCGGTCGACAGGATCGATGCGCTGCTGGCAGATCCAGATGCGGCCGCCGGTATCGGCAGGGCCGGACGGCGCAGGATCGACGCGGAATTCGCGGTCGGGCTGATCGATGCACGCTGGAGCGAACTGCTCAGCAGCGTGGTCGAGACCGATCGGATCACCCGGTCGATGAGCGCGGCGCAGAAACCCCGCGCTTGACAGATGGCCGGGGCAGGGGTGACGTTGTCGGTTCCAGCCAATTTGCGGCGATGAGGGAGTCCATCCGATGCAAGTCCAACAGATCCTGCGCACCAAGTCCGATGACGGCGTGGTGACCATCGCCCCCGGTTCGACGCTGGCGGCCGCCGCCGAGATGCTGTCTTCGCGCCGGATCGGTGCCGTGATCGTCTCGCCCGATGGCAAGCGCGTCGCGGGCATCCTGTCGGAACGCGACATCGTGCGCGAACTGGGCAAGCGCGGCCCGTCCTGCCTGAAGGATCTGGTCGATACGGTGATGACCAAGAAAATCGTCGGTTGCACCCGCGATGAAACCGCGCAGGACGTGATGCAGAAAATGACCGACGGCCGCTTTCGCCACATGCCGGTGATGGAGGGCAAGGAGATGATCGGCCTGATCTCGATCGGCGACGTGGTCAAGGCGCGGCTGTCGGAACTGGCGATGGAAAAGGACGCGCTGGAAGGCATGATCAAGGGGTTCTGACGACCCGCTTGCCAACACCCACGCAATACTGTTGCCTGCGGGCGCTGCGACAGGCGGGAGACCTCAGATGCGCATCGGCCTTTACCCAGGCACCTTCGACCCGCCGACCCTGGGCCATATCGATATCATTCGCCGGTCCGCCACCCTGGTCGACCGGCTGGTCATCGGCATCGCCATCAACCGCGACAAGGGGCCGCTTTTTTCGCTGGAAGAGCGCGTCGCCATGATCGAGGCCGAAAGCGTCAAGCTGCGGCAAGAGACCGGGATGCAGATCGTCGCGCATCCGTTCGAGAACCTGCTGATCGACTGTGCCCGCGATGTCGATGCAAAGATCATCATCCGCGGATTGCGCGCCGTCGCCGACTTCGAATACGAATTTCAGATGGTCGGCATGAACCGGGCTTTGGATGCCTCCATCGAAACCGTGTTCCTGATGGCCGACGCGCGGCGGCAGGCGATTGCCTCGAAACTAGTCAAGGAAATCGCCCGGCTGGGTGGCGATGTGTCGAAATTCGTGACCCCGCCGGTCAACGACGCACTGTGCGGCAAGTTCAAACCGTCAGCGTGACACGCGGGTTGATCCTCGACTGACCGGCGGAACCTTGCCGGCGCCGCAAGCGTTTGGTCGCAAGGCGCTGCCCTTCGGCACGTCGCAGAAGGGGATACACATGACCGACCTACCGACCTTGCGCATCGCCGCGCTGATCGCACTGAGCGCCTCGCCCGCATATGCCGACCTCAGCCGCGACGCCATCGAAGCCGCCGCCTACGAAGGCGGCACCCTGACCGACGGCCAAAGTGCCCTGACCGTAAAGCTGCAGGTGCTTTTAGACCGCGCCGATATCTCGCCGGGCGTCATCGACGGCTACCGGGGTGGCATGTCGGAAAGTGCGATCCGCGCCTTCGAGGTGCGTGAAGGGTTCGAAGCTGACGGCGTACTGGATGAACAGGTCTGGGCCGCGCTGGCGGACTACAATACCGGCAATATCACCGGAGAATACACCATCACCGAAGACGACGTGGCCGTGATTTCACCGCCGCTGCCCGAGGATTATGCCGAACTGGCCGAACTGCAATGGCTGGGTTACGAGCGGGTCAGCGAACTGGTCGCCGAGCGCTTTCACATGGACGAGGATTTCCTCGTCGCGATGAACCCGGGCGCGGGTTTCGTGGCCGGCGAGGTCCTGACAGTGATCCAATCCTCCGAGCCCGCGCAGGCGAGCGTCGCTGATATCGAGATCCACAAGCCCTCTGGCCGCCTGATTGCCCGCGACGCCGAGGGCGCCATGGTCGCGAACTATCCGGTCGCGATCGGATCGGGCCAGAATCCCTCGCCCTCGGGCAACCATGAGGTCACCGCCGTGGCGATCGAGCCGACCTACAGCTACAACCCCGATATCAATTTCAAGCAGGGCGACAATGACCAGCCGCTGACCCTGCCGCCGGGGCCGAACGGGCCGGTGGGTCTGGTCTGGATCGACCTGTCCAAGCCGACGTACGGCATCCACGGCACCCCCCGCCCGGCGCGTCTTTTCTCCGAACAAAGCCACGGCTGCGTGCGGATGACGAACTGGGACGCTCAGGAACTGGCGGGCATGGTATCGGCGGGCACCAGCGTGACCTTCACCGAATGAACGGTCTTGCCGGGCTGATCGCTATTTGTATTGTCGCATCCCCCTTCGCAGCGGCATGGGCGCAAGCCCCCGAAACCTCGCCCCGGCCCGAACCGCGCGTGTCTGTCGCCGCACAAGACGGCACTGCAGAAGACGGCACCACAGCGCCGGAGGCTGCCCCTGAAGTTGCCCCCGAGGATGCTCCGGCGGCGGCGGCGGGAGAGGCCACCAGGGATGCCGAGGCGGCCGCTGCTGCCCCCGCCCTGCCGGTGCCGCTGCTGCCGCCTATCGTCGACCAACTTGCCGAACCCCCTGCAGAACTGGCCGCCTGCCTTGCCGATTTGCGCGCCACAGGTGCGGTTTTCGAACCCGCCCAACCGATCAGCGAACCCGATGACCGCGACTGCGGCATCGCCAATCCGCTGACTGTCTCCGAACCTTTTCCCGGCATCGCCATAACCCCCGCCGCCACCCTGCGCTGCGACACCGCACTGGCGCTGGCAGGCTGGCTACGCGATGTGGCGCTGCCCGCCAGCCGCAGGCTTGACGACCGGGGCGTCGTTGCGGCGGCGGCAGAGGTAGGTCGTGCCTTGGGCGAACCCGGTCAGCACGCCCCGGTCGTCAAGCCTGCGGCTGGCGGGCAGCGCCACAT
>JBBKVJ010000349.1:0-3111 GCA_037968375.1 Paracoccaceae bacterium
TGCGCAATCCTTGTTTACCAACCTTCCAGACACCGGCTGCGGTTAGGCCTTTTTTCATCTATACGGTTCAGGGTTTTCGTGTGGATATAAGGGGTAAGTGCGATGCAAGTACTCAGTAGAATTGACTCCGTTAGTTTCAATCCGGCGTCGCGCCGGTATGAAGGCGAAGTTTCCATAATGCTGAACGACGGCGGCGAGGTCGCGGTAACAGCCTCGGTCATAGGCTCGCCACAATGGGCCTACGAAAGGGTCGCCCGCGAATTGCTCAGCGCAGCGCGGGTGAAATACGACGCCTGAAACGCGTTGCGCTCAACCTTAATCGGGTTGGGCGCAATCGCAGGCGCTCACTTTTCGTACCTGCCCCCCCGCGTCGGTTCCACAGCCGGGCGCGGCACCAATTACCGCCGACATCCTTGACATGGTGATGCTGACCGGGCTTCTCACACCGAGAACCAGCAAGGAGTTCCGCGCATGTCCGATGACCGCCTGATTGTCGCCCTCGATCTGCCCGACGCGCTGGCCGGTCTCAATCTTGCCAATCAGTTGGGCGACGCCGTGTCGTTCTACAAGATCGGCCTCGGCATGCTGACCGGAGGTGGCCTGGCACTGGCCAACGAATTGAAACAGGACCACGGCAAGCGCATTTTCCTCGACATGAAGCTGTTCGATATCCCCGCCACGGTCGAGGCGGCGGTGCGTGGGCTGGCGCAGTACGATCTCGATTTTTTGACCGTGCACGGCGATCCGCATGTCGTGCGCGCCGCGCGCGAGGGGGCGGGCGGCTCGGACCTGAAGATCCTCGCTGTAACGGTTCTGACGGCGCTCGACCGTAGCGATCTTGACGAAGATCTGATCCGCCCGGGCGATCTGTCGCAGATCGTTGCCGAGCGGTCTGCGCGCGCTTTCGAGGCGGGCGCGGATGGCGTCATCGCCTCGCCACAGGAAGCCGCCCGCATCCGCGCCCTTCCGCAAGCGAAAGGTCGGCTGATCGTCACCCCCGGCGTCCGCCCCGCAGGCAGCGCCAGCGACGACCAGAAACGCACCGCAACGCCGGCCACGGCAATCGCCGACGGGGCCGATCATATCGTCATCGGCCGCCCGGTCTGGAAAGCCGAAAACCCGCTGGCAGCCGCGCAGGCCATCCTCGCCGAACTGGCCTCACCGCAGGCGACACGGCCGAACCGCTAGCAATCCGTTATAGCCCGCGGCATCCCCAAGGACGTACCTGCGCTGAACGCGGTCAGTGGGATCTGTCTCATCGCTGATCATGACGGGCAACAGCATGTCGGCTCGGCTGCCGGGCAAGCGGCAGCGTAAACTCTACCTCCGCGATCCTCTCATGACGGCATCGGTGATCTCTCTGCCAGAGGTGATCCGGCGCGATCTGTGCAAGCCCATTCCGGGGTCCCGCGCCTTCGGTAAAACGAAAAGGGCGGTCACGTCGCCGTGCCGCCCTTCCCAATCAGCTCTGAAATGCGCTGTCAGCTTCCGGTTGTCGTCGTGGCGCCGCCCTCGACGGTCGCGCCGCTGTCGGCCGGGGCTGCCGGGGCGCTTTCAATCGTGACCGAAACATCACCACCGCCGCCGCCTGTCGAACCCGACGGGGCGCTTACAGTATCGACATCACCGCCAAACATGAAGAATGCGACGATCGCCAGCGCGACAAGAATGCCACCAACGATGAACCACAGACCGCTCGAGGACGATCCGGTCGAAGTCACCGTCGTATGCGTGCTGCTGGGGCGGCCATCAGTATGAGTAGTTGTGCGTTCCTGATCCATTTTTATGCTCCACAATATGGATATATCTGATTGCAAACGCGCGACCGCGCCAATCGGTTCCCCAAAATCGCATGGCTCAGTCGTTGATATCGCGCTCCCAGATCCGGATTTGCCCCTTGCGTACCCCCACCGCCCGCCGCAACACCAGCCAGGCCACCAGCGACGCCACCGCGAAGACCAGCAGTAACACCGGCAGCGACCCGCCCAGCAGCCCGACCAAGATCAACACGCCGACCAGTATCGCCCCGATGGCAAAGCCCAGCAACACGAACCCCGGCAGAACCACCTCGGCGATGCCCAGAACCGCCGCCGCCACCAGCCAGACCCACCACGCCTGCCACATCATCAGATCCGCCCCTTCAGCATCTTGAACGCATCGCCGAACGCATCTAGCGCCTGCGCCGGCACGATCACCACCTGCTTGCCCGCGCCCTGACCCACCGCGGTCAGCGCCTCGACCTGCTTCAGCGCCACCTGATACTGTGCCGCCTCGATCCCGTTCTCCTTGATCGCCTGGGCAATCGTCGCCGTCGCATAGGCCTCGGCATCGGCTAGCACGCGGCGTGCCTTGGCCTCCTGCTCGGCCGCATACAACTCGGCATCGGCGTTCAGCTCGACTGACCGCTTCTTGCCCTCGGCCTCGGTCACCTGCGCACGGCGCGCCCGCTCCGCATTCAGCTGTTGCAGCATCGCCGACCGCGTCGCCTCATCCAGATTCACGTCCAGGATCTCGGCCCGCGTCACCTCGATGCCCCAGTCGTCGACCATCACCGCGACCTGCTCGCGCACCTTCAGGATCAGGTCCGACCGGTTCGACTGCACCTGATCCAGCTCCAGCTTGCCGATCTCGGACCGCACGATCCCCGCCACCGTGGTGGCAATCGCCGCATCCACATCGCGGATCCGGTAGACCGTCTTTTCCGGCTCGATGATCCGGTAGAACACCGATGTCTCGACCTTCACCAGCACGTTGTCCGATGTGATCGCGTCCTGGCTTGCCGCCGGCAATTGCCGCTCCAAGACCGAGATCTTGTGCGCAACCTTGTCCAGAAACGGCACGATGAAGTTGATCCCCGGCCCAAGCACCGCACGCAACCGCCCGAACCGCTCGACCACATGCTTTTCGGACTGCGACACGATCCGCACGCCCAGAAACACGCACAGGATGATGAACACCGCCAGCGCGATAAGCACCAGATTGCCGCCAAACAACTCCGACAGAATGTAGTCGTAATCCATGCCCGCCCCTCGTGAAAATTCCCGACGCCACTATGGCCGCCTTTCCAAACCCTGAAAAGCCCGCCCGCGTCAGCCCGTCACCGCAATACCC
>JBBKVJ010000350.1:0-5027 GCA_037968375.1 Paracoccaceae bacterium
CCAGCGGACAAAGTGCAAAGCCCGGGCTGGCATGGCGTGCATCGCGTGACTGATAGCTGAACAGCACCTCAGCCGCCCAGGCCTGGCGCAAAAGCCGCCCCAGCCGCCCGCCCGCGCCCAGCACCAATATCCGGGACGCGCCCGCGCTAGCCATTGAGAATATCCCGGTGAAACCGCCCGAGAAACAACAACCCCGCAAGGCCCGTCACCGCCGCCAGCCCCAGCACGTACAGAGGTGCGACATAGGCGCCCTCGTAGGTGGCATAAATCCCGATCCGCAACTGCCCCACCACATGCACCAGAGGGTTCCACCATAACCAGCCGCGCCAGGGTTCGGGCACGCTTTCGAACTGGAAAATGATGGCCGACAACAGGAACAAGGGCCGGTTCAGGATCGCCCAGATCCGCTCCCACGACGGAAACACCTCGATCAGGTAGCAATTCAGCGTGCCGACCCCAAGACCGAGGCCCGCCGCCATCAGCAGCGCCAGCCCGATCGCATCCCAGCGTGGGATCACATCGACATCGTCAAACGCCACGATCAGCGCCATCACCAGCGCAAAGACCATCAGCTGGGTCACTGCATTCAGCAAAAACCGCGCCGCCAGCGCGTCGATGAAGGTGACGCCGGGATAGAACAGCAAGGGTTTCGAGAAGCGGATCGCGTGGCTGACCTTCTGGCTGAGGTCCAGATACGCGCAGAACGGCAGGTAACCCGAGGCGTAGAAGAACGCGAAAGAAGTGCCGACGGGCGGCGCGGTAAACGCAATCGAAAAGATTAGCGTGAGAAGAAGGACCCCGGCGACGGGTTCGCCGACCGCCCAGAGGTAGCCAAAGCTCGACCGGCCATGGGTGGTTTCCATCTCTCGAAGGAGGAGGGCCAGAATGGTTCGCAGGGTTTTGAAACGTCGGCGGGGCTGGGCCAAGATCGGGTCTCCGTATCGGTCCCGTCAGAGTGCCCCGAAACCGGTTAACGAAACGGGTGGTCCGCGATGACCGCGCCCGCGAAACATCTGGTTCCGGTCGGCGCACAGGCGTCGCAGGCGGCGGCGTCACCCTTGTTGCGCCCGCCTGCACGCCCGGCCCGGGTACGGGTGCGGCACCTCTTGGCGCTGTGCAGTTTTTTTCTGATGGTCATCGCCCCGGTCTGGGTCGCCGGGGTCTACCTGTTCGAGGTCGCGCATGACCAATACGCCTCGCGCGCCGGGTTTTCGGTTCGCAAGGAGGAGGTGAATTCGGCCATCGAGATTCTCGGCGGCATCACCTCGATCTCGGGCTCGGGCACGGCGGATACCGATGTCCTTTACGAATTCATCCGCAGTCAGGAAATGGTCCGGCTGGTCGATGCACGGCTGAGCCTCAGGCGGCTTTACGCGATCTCGGGCGATCCGGTCTTTGCGCTGAAGGACGGCGCCACGATCGAGGATCTGACGAATTACTGGCCGCGCATGGTCAAGGTGTTTTACGACCGTGCCAGCGGGCTGATCGAGCTGCGCGTGCAGGCCTTCGACGGGCCTGCGGCAACGGCGGTGGCCGAGGCGATCTTTGCCGAGGCGACGGCGATGATCAACGACATGTCAGGCATCGCGCGGGCCGATGCGACGCGCTACGCCAAGGCGGAACTGGACCGCGCCGTCGAACGGCTGATCGTGGCACGGCAGGCGCTGACCGAGTTCCGCGCCCGCACCCAGATTGTCGATCCGGCGGCGGATATTCAGGGCCGCATGGCGCTGTTGGCGAATCTGGAGGGGCAGTTGGTCGAGGCGATCATCGACCTTGATCTGCTGCGCGAAACCACCCGCGCCGGCGATCAGCGGGTGATTCAGGCCGAGCGCAAGATCGCGGTGATTGAAGATCGGATCGAGGCCGAACGGCAAAAGTTCGGCGCGGGCGAGGCGGGCGGCGACAATGCCTATGCCAGCCTGGTGGCCGAGTACGAACGCCTGTCGGTCGATCTGCAGTTTGCCGAACAGGCCTATCTGGCAGGGCTTGCGGGCTATGACGGCGCGCAGGCGCATGCGCAGCGGCAATCTCGCTATCTGGCGGCTTATGTGGCACCGACGCGGGCCGAGCGGTCGGAATATCCGCAACGATATCTGCTGCTCGGGCTGGTCGCGGCGGCGCTGTTCATCGGCTGGTCGATCCTGATCCTGATCTACTATTCGATCCGTGACCGGCGCTGAGGCCCCGCAGATGATCGAATTCAGGGATCTGCGGAAAAGCTTTGCCGCGCGCGAGGGGCGACAGATCGTCGCCGATGGCATCAGTGCGGTGTTTCCGGCGGGTGCGTCAGTGGCGTTGCTGGGGCGAAACGGGGCGGGCAAGTCGAGTCTTCTGAAGATGATCGCGGGCACGATGGACCCCGATTCGGGCGAGGTCATCTCGCTGGGGGCGGTCTCGTGGCCGGTGGGCTTTGCGGGCAGTTTTCACGGAGAATTGACCGGCGCGCAGAACACCCGCTTTATCGCGCGGGTCTACGGTGTCGATACTGCCGAGCTGGCTGATTACGTCGCCGATTTCGCCGAGCTGGGGCGACATTTCGACATGGCCGTGCGGACCTATTCGGCAGGGATGCGGGCGCGGCTGGCGTTCGGCATCTCGATGGGGATTTCCTTCGACACCTATCTGGTCGACGAGGTGACATCGGTCGGCGATGCCGCCTTCAAGCGCAAGAGCGAGGCGGTGTTTCAGGACCGGATGCGGCACAGCGGTGCTGTGGTGGTGTCGCACACGATGGGTCTGATCCGGCGGATCTGCACGGCGGGCGCGGTTCTGGATCGCGGCCGGCTGACCTGGTACGACGATGTCGAGGCGGCGATCCGCCATCACGAGGCGCTGCTGGCGCCTTGAAGGCCAGGATGGCGCGGGTTTCCCTGTCGGAGATGCGCAGGGCGCGCCCCGGACTGTTCAGGGGGCTCCATGCGGAACGGCAGATCGCGGCGCAACGATCCAGACATCTGCCGCTTGCGGACCGGAGGGCGGCGGCTGACCGCGGGCTGCCGCTGCAACGGCGGAGGTCGCCGCTTTATAGCCGCGCATCTCCTGGCTTCATTCGTCGCGCTGTCGGTGACGTAGCGGCTGACTGTCGTGCCGTAGGCACGCCTCCGGCGTGACGGGGCGGTCAGCCGCTGCCCGGCGGGCAAAAGCCCTTGTCACCGGGCTGGGTGCTTCGCTCAGGCAGTTTCGTGTTTTCGGTCGCATCGGATGTGAGGCCACCCTCACCGGGTTCCATACCCCCACCATACTCACGCCACCCCCCGCCAAACCGCTAAAACCCTAGGCAAACTCCGCACCCGCTCCGCATTTCGGAAGCCTCGAATTAAGGCCTGTCCCGCACTCTGTCCGAGGGTGAAGTGGACGGGGGTGAAACAGTCATGTCATGGCTGTCAGCCGGTGCGGCGTTGTCTGGTGCAGCGCTGCCCGAGGATCATGCGTTTATCGATTTCGAGGTCGTGCAGACGGTCACGGGTGCGACGCTTATCGCGGTCACGCGCCCGGCGTTTGGCGGCGGCGTGGTCAGCCTGTCGCTGCGCGCGGGCCTGGCGCCGCAATCTTTCGACCACAACGATCTGACCGGCATCGGCCCGCGCCTGTATCAGCCGGGCGTGTCGCTGGCGACGCTGAACGGGCAGAAACTGCTGTTCGTCTCGGGCCAGGGCGGCGCTGCCATCGGCGCTTTCACGGTCGATGCCGCAGGCTCGATCGTGGCGCCGCTGACCTTCACCGCGACCGACGGCCTGATCAGCCAGGCACCCTCGGCGCTGGAGGTCGCGAGCTTCGGCAGCCGCACCTTCGCCTTTGTCGGCGACGCCGTGGCGGGCGGTATCCGCAGCTACGAGATCTCTGCGACCCGGGTCCTGACCCTTGTCGACACCGAGGCCGATACCGCGCAGCGCTATCTGGCGGCTGTCACCGAGTTTGCCGTCGTCGATGTCGCGGGAACGCCCTATCTTCTGTCGCTGTCGGGCACCGAGAACGGCATCATGAGCCACCGCATCGACCCCCTGACCGGCCATCTGACCGAAACCGGGCGGATGGGGGCCGATGAGGGGTTGGGGCTGGCCGGTCTGAACCGGATCGAAACGGCGACGATTGGCGGCCAGACCTATGTGGTGGTCGCGGCAACCAACAGTTCCAGCCTGACCGTGCTGCGGGTCGGGGCGGCCGGCACGCTGACCGTCACCGATCACATCATCGACAGCCTGGACACGCGCTTTGGCACCGTCTCGGCGCTTGATGTCGTCACGGCGGCAGGCTGGACCTTCGTGGTGGCGGGCGGTGGCGACGACGGCGTCACGCTGTTCGTGCTGTTGCCCGACGGCACCCTGGTGCATCTGCAATCCATCGCCGACACCGCCGCCCTGACGCTGGACAATATCTCGGGGCTGGCGGCGGTGGTGGTCGGCACCGAGTTGCAGATCATCGCCACCTCCGAGACCGAACGCGGGTTGACCTGGTTCACGCTTGACCTGACCACGCTCGGGCCGGTCCTGACCGGCACCGGCGCCAATGCAACGCTGACCGGGGGCGCCCTCGGCGACCTGATCCTGGGCGGCAGCGGGTCGGAAGTTCTGCGCGGCAACGCCGGGCGCGACGTGATCAAGGACGGTGCCGGCAGCGACACGATGTATGGCGGCACCGGGGCCGATATCTTCGTGCTGTCCGCCGATGGCGTCGCCGACACGATTGCCGATTTCCAGCCCGGCGAGGATCGGCTCGACCTGTCGGCCTGGTCCATGCTCTACGATACCTCGCAGCTGGGCTTTACCAGCACCGCCACCGGCGCGGTCCTGACCTACCGGGGCGAGACCCTGACGATCCACAGCATGAACGGCGTGCCGCTGTCCCTGGGGCAGATCTTTCCTGCCGGGATCGTCGGTCCCTATCGCCCGCCGCTGGCGCTGAACGAGTTCGGTTTGCAGATCACCGGAACCGCGGCGGCCGAAGTGCTGACCGGCGGTGGCGGCGACGACCGGATCGATGGCGGCGCCGGGGCCGATACGCTGGACGGCGCCGGCGGTAACGAC
>JBBKVJ010000351.1:0-2696 GCA_037968375.1 Paracoccaceae bacterium
TCGCTGATCGCCAGCACGCCGTCGGCGAATAGCGCCTGTAACACGGTGGGAACGCGCAGGGTCGTGCTTCCGCTGTCGGCAAAGACCCCCAGCGATACGGGGGCGGCGGCATCCTTGGCGATCAGCCAAAGCTCCAGCACCCGGCCCTCGGGCGGCGCACCCTGCACGTGATCGACCACAATATCACCCCTGCCAGCGTCCAGCCGGGCCAAAACCACAAACGAGCGATCCACGGCCGCAACCTCGGCGCTATAGCGCGGACCTCCCGGGCCAGGACCGTCAGGATTGCCGAACATAACTGCCAGACCCACCAGAAGCGCCAGCACACCCCCACCGATAAACAGCCGCCAGCGCAGCCACAACGGGGCCGCAGCACCCTGCGTTTCGGGGCCGTACAATCGCACGGTTATCGCTTTTTTCAACCGGCGCGGCGGCGCTACAGGGGCCACTTCGCTGGCAAAGGCTGCAAAATTTTCATCCCACTGGCGCACCAGGACCTGCAAGGCAGGTTCAACCAACAGCCGCTGCTCAAACGCCGCACGCTCGCCCGCATCCAGCAGATGCAGAGCAAACTCGGCAGCCAGAGCTGCGTCGTCGCGGTCAGGGGCGGTGGCGTCGGTCATCGGCTAAGGCAATCTTTCAGTTTGATCAGGCTGCGGCGCAGCCAGGTTCGCATCGTGTTGACCGGGACACTGTGGCGCGTGGCCAGGTCCTGATAGGTATCTCCGTCAAGGTAAGCGCCCTTGACGGCCTGCGCATGCACAGGCTCCAGCTCGTCCAGACAGCCCGCGATCTGTCCCATTTCCGACTTTGCCACCGCCGCCATTTCCGGGGTCGGGGCAGAATCGCGCAGGTCGTACATCTCGTCGATGTCCCGCGACGGTGCCTTGCGCGCCCTTAACCGGTCGATGGCAAGGTTGCGGGCCAGCGTTATCAGCCAGGTCATCGGACTATAGGCGCCCGCCGTATAGCGCCCGGCCTTCTGCCAGATGCGCACATAGACATCCTGCAGCGCATCCTCGGCTTCGGACCGGTTGTTCAACACACGCAGGCAAATGCCGAAAAGTTTCGCACTTGTCGCATCATAAAGATCAGAAAACGCCGCACGATCGCCCAGACTGCATCTGGCGATCATATCTTCGATGTCTGCGCGGGTGGCCATCGGTGGCAGCGTCCTTAAGTGTTGCGGGGGATCGTAACAGGGAATTGCTTGCCGTCCATAGGGACTATGACCTAAGGGCGATATGTCAAAAGACTCCTTCGGCCATGTTCAACCTCTGAGCCCGGCGCCAAGGAGACCGCGTGCGATCAGCACACCCAAACCGCGCATATGGGACAGAAAACGCAAGACACCGCGCGCGTTGTGAACCTGGCACATTGGGATTGCGAAGACATACGGCTTCAGCCGGCTCAACAGCGGAAATCGGATTCCCGATTGCGCCGCTCGATAGCACTCCTTATGAAATTCCAACAAGTATCGGAAAGTGATTTCGGAATGGCTTCTGCCCCAAAGCCAAAGCTATTTGCCGCAGGGGATGCAGTCGTCAAGACTGGGTTTTCCCGGGTCACACGCTCGATCCTCGAGCATCTGGTTGACGACTATGATGTCTATCAACTGGGCGTGAACTACCGGGGGCAAAAGCACTCTCTTCCTTGGTCTGTCATGCCGACAACGGGGACAGACCTGATCGGCGAGCATCAAATTGCCGAACTGGTCGAGACGCTGCGCCCCGATTTGATCTGGCTTGTCGGCGATCTCTGGATGCAAGCCCGGTGGCTGAGCGCCCTGCAAAATCTTGGGAATCGGCCGCCCGTTTGCCTATATATGCCCGTCGACAGCGCGCCACTCATCCCCAAATATGTGGCCGAGATTGCCGGTGCCGAAGTGGTCTCGGTGTTCACCGAGTACGCGAAATCGGAACTGACGGGCGCGTTCGACCTGCAAGGTATCGCCTCCGGTGCCCAGATTGAAATCATACCGCACGGGATCAAGCCCGATGTGTTTTTCCCGCTCGACGGGTTCAGCCGCGATCCGCTTGATGCTTCTTGCCTTATTGCACGCGAAAATCTGTTTGGCACCGATACGGATTTGGAAGGCGCGTTCATCGTGCTCAATGCCAATCGTAATATTCTGCGCAAACGGATCGACATCACGGTTCGGGGGTTTGCCGAATTCGCCGCTGACAAGCCAAAAAACGTCTTCCTGCACCTGCACATGGGATCGCCGGATGACGGCTGGAACCTTGAAGATCTGGCACAAAGGTTCGGGATCAAGGATCGGCTGATCCTGACCTCCAGGGCCACCAGCATTCCGTCGGTCGACGAAGCCCAGATGAACCAGATTTACAACGCGGCCTCTGTTGGCGTGAACACGGCGTTTGCCGAGGCCTGGGGCCTTGTCAACCTTGAGCATGCGGCGACGGGCGCACCGCAAATCGTCGCCGGGCATTCCGGGCTAAAGGAAATCTGGGCCGACAGCGCTCTTCTGCTCGACCCGGTTCTGACGCTCACCTCGCGCGATTCGTGGACGGATGAGTACATGGTGGATGCAAGTGCGCTGGCCGCGGCGCTGGAACGACTTTATGGCGACCCCGATCTCTATGGTCATTATGCGCAGGCGGCTTATGACAACGCGCAGCAGCCACAATATCGTTGGTCCTCTGTCGCCCGGCGCTGGGATGAGATCTTTCAAAGGC
>JBBKVJ010000352.1:0-3297 GCA_037968375.1 Paracoccaceae bacterium
TCACCGAGCTGGAGCCGCGGGGTGGCAACTGACCGGCTGCGGACGGCGCGGCTGCTGTTGCGGCGCGCCGAATGCCGTGACCTCGACGATCTGCACGCGGTCTTCACCCGGCCCGAGGCGATGCGCTACTGGTCGACGCCTGCGCATGACAGCACCGCCCAGACCCGCGACTGGCTGAACGGCATGATTGCGGCGCCGCCCGACGTGTCGGACGATTTCGTAATTGAACTCGCGGGTCGCGTGGTGGGCAAAGTCGGCGCCTGGCGGTTGCCCGAGATCGGCTTCATCCTGCATCCCGATCATTGGGGCAAGGGTCTGGCGCGCGAGGCGCTGGAGGCGGTGATCCCGCATCTGTTCGCGCAGCACGAGACCGACCGGCTGACCGCCGAAACTGACCCGCGCAATACCGCTTCGAACGGGCTTTTAAAGCGTATCGGGTTCCGGCAAACGGGCAGTGCGCTGCGCACGATGCAATGGGGCGAGGAATGGTGCGACAGCCTCTATTTCGCGCTCGACCGGTCCGACTGGCAGCAACGCTGACTGAATTTTCGCAGAAAATTCGCCCCTACCCTCGAATTTTCTGCGAAAATTCGGGCGCCGGTCTCAAACCGACTTGAACCGCGCCGCCTGCCGCGCCGTCCAGCGCACCGTCAGACTGTAACCTTTCTTGGTCTCGCGCTCGGCCGTCACCACACCTTCCTGGTGCAGCCAGGCCCGGCGCTTGCCTGCGTCGAACGGGATCACCAGCTTTGCCTCGCTGCGGTCCTCATCCAGCGTTCGGGTCACCGCCTCCAGCAGCGCGTCCAGCCCCTCGCCGGTCAGCGCTGAGACCGCAAAGACCTGCGGTTTGCGGTCGGCCTGAGTGGCATGGGCGGCGCGCTCAACTTCGGGCAGAAGGTCGGTCTTGTTCCAGACCTCGATCAGTGGCACCGTTTCAGCGACGCCAAGCCCGGTCAGGATCGCCACCACATCTTCGGCCTGCGCCGCACTGTCGGGATGGGCTATATCGCGAATGTGCAGGATCAGATCGGCCTCGAGCACCTCTTCCAGCGTCGCGCGAAACGCCGCAACAAGCTGCGTCGGCAGGTCCGAGATGAAGCCCACGGTGTCCGACAGGATCACCTTCAGCCCGGTCGACAGCCGCACCGCGCGCATCGTCGGGTCAAGCGTTGCAAACAGCATGTCTTTCGCCAGCACCTCGGCGCCGGTCAGCCGGTTGAACAGCGTCGATTTCCCGGCGTTGGTATAGCCGACCAGCGCCACCACCGGAAACGGCACGCGGCGCCGCGCTGCGCGGTGCAACTCGCGGGTGCGGACCACCTTGTCGAGGCTGCGCTTCAGCCGGACGATCGCGTCGTCCAGCGCCCGCCGGTCAGCCTCGATCTGGGTTTCGCCGGGGCCACCGACAAAGCCAAGCCCGCCGCGCTGGCGTTCGAGATGGGTCCAGGCGCGGACCAGACGGGTGCGCTGATAGCTGAGTGCCGCCAGTTCGACCTGCATGACGCCTTCACGGGTCCGGGCGCGGTTGGCGAAAATCTCGAGGATCAGCCCGGTCCGATCCAGCAGCTTGACGCCCCAGACCTTTTCCAGATTGCGCTGCTGCACCGGCGTCACGGTGGCATCGACCAGCACCAGGTCGACCTCGGCTGCCTCAAACCGCGCCTTCAGCTCATCCGTCTTTCCGGATCCGAACAGATACCCGGCCCGCACCTTTGGCAGCGGCACCACGTCGGCACCGACGATGTCGAGCCCCGGCAATGCGGCGGCCAGCGCCACGGCCTCTTGCAGCGCCGGACCTGCAGGCAGGCGGTCGCGCACGCCGGTCATGTCGGGGTGCAGCACCCAGGCGCGGGTCAGACGCGGGGTACGATCGGCGGGATCGACAGGCGGGCTCAGTCTTCGCCCTCATAAAGGCTGATCGGCTGGCCCGGCATGATCGTCGAAATCGCGTGTGTGTAGACCAGCTGCGATTGCCCGTCGCGGCGCAACAGCACACAGAAATTGTCGAACCACGTGATGACGCCCTGCAGCTTGACCCCGTTGATCAGAAAAATCGTGACCGGAACCTTGATCTTCCGGACGTGATTGAGAAAAGCATCCTGTAAATTCTGTTTGTCTCCGGCCATGTTGCGATAACCTTTTTATTCTTGCGCCCGCCCCCACGGCGGAACTGTCCCAGGCGATAGAAATCCAAGTATGTCCTGCGCTAACGGGAGATTCCAGACCGAAAAATCTGTCCGTTACGGACCTATCTGTCTACGGCGGCCTAGTTGCGCCAGAAATCGGGGTTGAGAAGCGCGATGATCGCCAGCGTCTCAAGCCGCCCCAGCACCATTGCGGCCATCATCACAGCTTTTGCCGCTGCACCAAGGGCGGGCAGCGAAATCGCGGCTTCGGCACCGAACTGCGTCAGCGGTCCGGTGGTGGACAGGGCCGCGACGGTCAGCACCATCGCGGTTTCAAAGTCGATCCCGGCCAGCGCCAGCGCGCCGGATACAATCGCGATGGAGATCGCGAACAGCATGAAGAAAATCCACGCGATCTCGGCACCCTGACGGCGCAGATGCCGTGCGATCTGGCCCGAGCCGCCGACCGAATTGGGATGCACCAGCCGCTCCATCTCGCGCGCCGCCTGGGTGTACAGCGCCCAGACCCGCAGCAGCTTCACCCCGCCCGCAGTGGTGCCGACGCCGCCGCCAATCACCGCCAGACCGACCAGCATCGTACCGGGCGTGCCCAGACCCGACCAGATCCGCGCCTCGGTCCAGTCGGCCGAGACGAAACCGGTGGTGGTCAGGAACGACAGCACGGTGAAGACCGCCCCCCAGAACACGCCAAAGCCAAGGCCGATATCGGCCTCGTCGCCGATTCCGGTGGCGCCGACAAAATGCCGCAAGAACAGGAACACCGGCACCACGACGACGATCAAGAACCCCAGCCGCAACTCGTGATCGCCGATCAACCGTTCGCTCAGGCCCTTTTGCGACAAGCCGCCAAAGGTGGTGCGCGACAGGGCGAAGATCAGGAAGATCGCCACCAGAAACTCGCCCGGGATGCCGGTGCCGCCACCGGCAAACCCGCCGGTCGCGGAAATACCCGAGGTCGACAGCGTCGACATCGCATGCACCAGTGCCGGCATCGCCGAGCCGTCCGCCAGCATCAGCAGCAGCCACAATAGCCCGGTCAGTCCGGTATAAACCGGCACCATCTGCCAGGTCGCCGTCAGCAGACGGTCGCTGGCCACGCCGCCACTCAGCACGGTGCCACCCCCGGCCGCGGCGCCGCGGCCGGGGGTGG
>JBBKVJ010000353.1:0-8960 GCA_037968375.1 Paracoccaceae bacterium
AAGCGGCTTGATGCGGTGAAACTGGACGCGTCCGGGATTGTCGGGGTGGCTTTGAGCCCGGCGCCCTTGGCCAAGGGGGAGGCGTGAGATGCGGTTGGAAGAGGCGGACCCGAAGGGCCTGATCCGGGAAAGTTACCGGATCGAGGGGATTTCCGAGGCGGAATGCCGGTCGATATTTCTGGACTGGGCGATCTCGATGCCGGTGGGCGTCGATACGCCAAAGGCGATCAAACGGGTGATCGCGGAATATGGCGGCGACAAGGGCCATCCGATGAACGGTGTGCTGCAGGCCGGGCTGGCCAAGGCGCCGGTACCGGGGCGGCGCGGCGGGCACAAGGCGCGGGTGGCGGATTAGCAACGCCGCAGGCCCCGGTGAGACCTGCGGCAGATGGCGCGGCTGCGCTGCGGGCTATTCCCAGCCGGTATCGTTGTAAATGCGCTCGGCCAGGGCCTGGTATTCCCCCAATGCGGACAGATTCAGCGTGTCGGCAGTGAAATCCCCCAGCTTCGTCACGCTGTCGGACTGCGCCACACCTTCGACCACCGCAAATTCGTCATTGCCGGCCGAGAAATAGCTCTGCGCCTGATCCGAGGCGAGATATTCCAAAAACGCCACGGCGTTGTCGTAGTTCGGCGCATGAACTGCCACGCCCGCGACCGAGATGTTCACATGGGCGCCGTTGCCACCCTGATCGGGAAACACCCAGCCGATGCCGTCGATCCCGTCGCTGACGCCGTCAACGGTTTCGCGCAGCGCGCGGGCGAAGTAGTAGCTGTTGGCTAGGACCACATCGCATTCGCCCGAAACCAGGCCCTTCAGCTGGTCGGTGTCGCCGCCCTGCGGTGCGCGGGCAAGGTTGGCCTTGACGCCTGTCGCCCAGGTTTTCGCCGCCTCTTCGCCCTGATGCGCGATGATCGAGGCCAGTAGCGACAGCGAATAGATGTTGGTGGCCGAACGGATGCAGATCTGGCCCTGATAGGCCGGATCAGCCAGATCGGCATAACTTTGCGGCGGATTTGCAACGCGGTCCTTGGCGTAAAAGATCATCCGGGCGCGGCTGGACACGCCGAACCACAGATTATCCGGATGCTGCATCGCCTCGGGAATGCGGCTCTCCAGCACATCGGAGGCGACCGGCTGCAGCAGGCCCTTTTGCTCGGCGCGCCAGATCCGTCCCGCATCGACGGTGATCAGGATATCGGCGGGGCTGTTGGCACCCTCGGCTTCCATCCGCGCGATCATCTCGTCGGCATTGCCCTCGATGCGGTTGATCTCAATGCCGGTCGCGGCGGTGAAGTCGGAATATAGCCGCTCGTCAGTGTCGTAGTGGCGCGAGGAATAGAGGTTCAACTCACCCTGGGCTTCGGCGGTCGTGGCCAGAGCCAGCAGCGTGGCAAGAAGGGGGGCAGTCAGGCGGGGCATGGGATATCTCCGGTGCGATGCGATCTCCGACTCTTTTAGTCGGATGAATCACCAGTATCGTGGCGTTTTGGCGAGGTCAAGAATATCCGACTAATATAATCAGGATAATGGGCCCGCCCCCGCCGACCCTAAACTGCTGGCACGAAATGCCGCCGTACAAGGGCCACCAACCGCCGGTGCAGGCTGGCCGTCCGGTTGCGCAGATGCACTGCGGCATGAACCGGCTGGCCGATTGTCTTGGCACCCTGCACCGGGCCCGCAACGCCCGCCGCCGTCAGTTCAGCCGCCGTCGCCGCCAGCACATAAGCGGTGCCGCCAAGCGCTGTCAGCAGACCCGCAACAGCCGCATTCTGGCCGGACCCCACCGGGGCGGCATCCAGCGCCGGATGGAGGCCACGATGCGCGGCATCGAAGGCGGGTGAATAGCTGGCCCGGATCGTGCGCGCCGGATCGACCTCGGCAAGGGTCGTGGCTTCGGTCGAGACCATCATAAAGCGTACCTCGCCCACCGGCTCGTAATGGATATCGGGCAAGGGGCGCGGCGTGTAGACCACCGCGAAATCCAGCGCGCCCGACAGCACGTCGAGGCACATCTGGATCGAGTAATCCAGCTCGATATACAGTTCGGTCTTCGGAAATGCCTCGCGGATGTCGCGCACCCAGTCGGCGATACTGCCCGCCGCCAGATCGTTCTGAATGCCGATCCTCAGCGCGCCTTCGCGTTCGCTTGCCCGCACCACCGCGCGCTTCGCCTCGGCCCAGGTTTGGCGCAACGTGCGGGCATGGCCTTCAAAGCGCTGGCCCGAGGCGGTCAGGCTGGTGCCCGCGCGGCTGCGGTCGAACAGCCGCTCGCCCAGGGAGATTTCCAGCGCGTTGATTCGCGCCGAGACCGTGGATTGCGACAGGCCCAGCCGCTCTGCCGTGCGGTTGAAGCTGTGGCTTTCGGCCAGATCGAGGAAGGTGTCGAGCAGTTCTGGACTCATTTTGGCACCCTAATCGGAATTTCCGATCAATAAACCCGCAAAGCGCCGATTGATCGGCATCCGGCGGCGGGGCACTCTGCGCGAAGCTTCAAAGGGAGACGCGACCCGTGAGTGAATTGCCCGGCCACGCCCGCGTGGTAATCATCGGTGGCGGCGCGGTTGGTGCTTCTGTGTCTTATCATCTGGCCAAGGCAGGTTGGACCGATGTCGTGCTACTGGAGAAGAACGAGCTGACGGCGGGCTCGACCTGGCACGCGGCGGGCAATGTGCCGACATTCTCGTCGTCGTGGTCGATCATGAACATGCAGCGCTATTCGGCGCAGCTTTACCGAGGGCTGGCCGAAGCGGTCGACTATCCGATGAACTACCATGTCACCGGATCGGTCCGGCTGGGCCATACCCGCGAACGTCTGATGGAGTTTCAGCGCGTCAAGCAGATGGGCGACCACGCGGGCCTTGCGATGGAGATGCTGGCGCCCTCCGAAATCACCGCACGCTATCCCTTTGTTGAGACCCACGATCTGACCGGCGCGCTTTACGACCCCGATGATGGCGATATCGACCCCGCGCAGCTGACCCAGGCGCTGGCCAAGGGCGCGCGTGCAATGGGCGCCAAGATCATCCGCTTCTGCCCGGTGACGGCGGTGACCCGCGACAAGGGCGAATGGCTGATCACAACGCCCAAGGGCGATATCCGCTGCGAAAAGGTGGTCAATGCGGCGGGCTATTATGCCCGCGAGGTCGGCAAGATGTTCGGTCGCAACATGCCGATGATGGTGATGAGCCATCAATACATGCTGTTTGACACCGTGCCCGAGATCGAGGCCTGGTCGGCGGAGCATGGCGGCAAGCTGCCGCTTTTGCGCGATGTCGACAGTTCCTACTACCTGCGGCAGGAAAAGATGGGCTTCAACCTGGGCCCCTACGAGGGCACCTGCCGCGCGCATTGGGTGACGCCCGATGACCCGTTCCCGGAAGACTTCAGCTTCCAGTTGTTCCCCGACGATCTCGACCGGATCGAATGGCATATCGCCGACGCGATGAAGCGGGTGCCCCTCTTGGGCAACGCAGGCCTGACCAAGGTCATCAACGGCCCGATCCCTTACACCCCCGACGGCAACCCTCTGATCGGCCCGATGCCGGGCGTGCCCGATGCCTATGAGGCCTGCGTCTTCACCTTCGGCATCTGTCAGGCGGGCGGTGCGGGCAAGGTTCTGGCCGAATGGATCACCGAAGGTGCCACCGAATGGGACATGTGGTCGTGCGATCCGCGCCGCTTTACCGGGTTCGAGACGCCCGAGTATTGCGTCGCCAAGGGCATGGAGGTTTATGGCCACGAATACGCGATCCACTTCCCGACCCATGCCTGGCCCGCCGGGCGCCCGGTGAAGACCAGCCCGGTGCATGACCGCGTGGCAGCCTTGGGTGGCCAGTTCGGCGCCTATAACGGCTGGGAACGCGCCATGTGGTATGCCCGCCCCAGTGATGTGACGGATGAGGCCGCCCAGCAGGTCTGGGATCGCAAAGGGCCGTGGTTCGCGGCGGTGGCTGAGGAATGCCACGCGGTGCGCGATCACGCCGGTATTCTCGATCTGCCGGGCTTTTCGCGGTTCCGCCTGCAGGGGCCGGGGGCGGCTGACTGGCTGTCGCGCCAGATCACCGGCCGCGTGCCCAAGCCGGGCCGCATGGGCCTTGGTTATTTCGCCGACGACGCGGGCCGCACCATCACCGAGATGTCGCTGGCGCGGGTGGCCGAGGATGAGGTGCTGCTGATCACCGCCGCACTGGCGCAAAGCCACGACCGCGAATGGCTGCAGCGGCATCTGGACAAGGGCCTGACCCTGACCGAGGAAACCGACGCCTGGTCGTGCCATATCCTGACCGGCCCGGCCTCGCGCAGTATCCTTGCCGAGGTCTGCGACGCCGACCTTTCGGCGCCCTGGCTTAGCCATCAGACGGCCCTGATCGCGGGCCGCGAGGTCTGGCTGCCACGGGTCAGCTTTGCCGGCGAACTGGGCTGGGAGGTGCATACCCGCCTTGCCGATACCACCGCCGTCTACGACGCGATACTGAACGCGGGCGAGCGCAACGGGTTGCGCCCGTTCGGGATGTTCGCGCTGGATAGTATGCGGATCGAAAAGGGCTATCGTGCCTGGAAGGGCGATCTGTCCACCGATTACACCATCCTTGAGGCCGGGCTCGACCGCTTCGTCGATTGGACCAAGACCGAATTTCGCGGCAAGGCAGCGCTTGAGGCCGAACGCCAGCGCGGCGCGGCCAAGGCCTTCGTTTCGCTGTCGGTCAAGGGCAATGATTTCGATCCGCTCTACATGGCCTCGCTCCGCAAGGACGGCGCGGTCGTGGGCGAGGTCACCTCGGCAGGCTGGGGCCACCGGACCGGCACCTCGATAGCCCTCGGTTCGGTGCGCGCCGATCTGGCCACACCCGGCACCGAGTTGGAAATCGGTATATTCGGCAAGTGGTTCCCGGCCGTCGTTGAAGCAGGCCCGCATTGGGATGCGGCGAACGAAAGGCTGCGCGGATGACATCGGTCACGCTTCTTGACGGCGGCATGGGGCAGGAACTGATCGCGCGGTCAGGCGATCCACCAACGCCGCTTTGGGCAACGCAGGTGATGACCGATCATCCCGGGTTGGTGCAGGCGATCCACGCCGATTATTTCGCAGCGGGAGCCACGGTAGCCACCACGAACACCTACACGGTACATCATGATCGGCTGCTAAAGGCCGGATGCGACAGCGATTTTGCCGCCCTTCATGCGCAGGCGCTGACCGAGGCGAAGGCGGCACGCGACGCTCATGGCTCGGGTCGGATCGCAGGCTCGATCGGCCCGCTTGTCGCCTCCTACCGCCCCGATACCCATCCGCCGCATGCCGAAGCCGTGGCGAAATACGCGGAAATCGCCACGCTTCTTGGCCCGCAGGTCGATCTGATTCTGTGCGAGACGGTGGCTTCGCTGAACCATGCGCGTGCCGTGCTGGAAGGTGCCATCGACGGCGGCAAGCCGGTCTGGATCAGTGTCACGGTCGATGACGACAACGGCACGCGGCTGCGCTCGGGCGAGCCGGTGGCGGATCTTTCCCCGATCTTGGCGCTTGGCGCCCGCGCGGTGCTTGCCAATTGCTCGGCCCCCGAGGCGATGGCGGCGGCGCTCAGGGTGCTGGCGCGCTTTGGTCTGCCCTACGGCGCCTATGCCAACGGGTTCCGTGAAATCACCAAGGATTTTCTCAAGAACAGCCCGACGGTTACGGCGCTGTCCTCACGCCCCGAGATGACCCCCGAACGCTACGCCGATTTCGCTTTGCGATGGGTCCAGGGCGGCGCCAGCATCGTCGGCGGCTGCTGCGAAACCACCCCCGCCCATATCGCCGAAATCGCACGGCGCCTGCGGGCAGAAGGATACGAGATCACATGATCCCCGCGAAAACCCGTGCCGTCATCATCGGCGGCGGCGTCTCGGGCTGTTCGGTCGCCTACCACCTGGCCGAACGCGGCTGGACCGATTTCGTGCTCTTGGAGCGGCAAAAGCTGACCTCGGGCACCACGTGGCACGCCGCGGGGCTGATCGGTCAGCTGCGGTCCAGCCGCAACCTGACCCGGCTGGCGAAGTATTCCGCCGATCTTTACCGCGATCTGGAGGCGAAAACCGGGCTTGCGACGGGCATGCGCACCACCGGCTCGGTCACGGTTGCCCTGACGCCCGCGCGGCGCGAGGAAATCCTGCGCTCGGCGACGCTGGCGCGGGCCTTTGGGGTGGAGGTTGAAGACGTTGGTGAGGCTGATGTGAAGCGGCTTTATCCGCATCTGAACACCGCAGGCATGACCGGCGCGGTCTTCCTGCCCGGCGACGGCCAGTGCGACCCGGCCAATATCGCGCTGGCACTGGCCAAGGGTGCCCGAGCCAAGGGTGCGAAAATCGTTGAGGGAGCGAAGGTTACGGGCGTCACCTCATCTGATGGCAAGGTCACTGGCGTGAATTGGGAGATGGCGGGCGACACCGGCACGACAAGCGCCGATGTGGTGATCAACTGTGGCGGCATGTGGGCGCGCGATCTGGCGGCGGCTTCCGGCGTCACGGTGCCGCTGCAGGCCTGCGAGCACTTCTACATCGTCACCGAACCGATTGACGGACTTGCACGATTGTCGGTTCTGCGGGTTCCCGACGAATACGCCTATTACAAGGAGGATGCGGGCAAGCTGCTGATCGGCGCGTTCGAGACGAAATCCAAGCCCTGGGGCATGAACGGCATCCCGGAAAACTTCTGTTTCGACGAGTTGCCGCCCGATTTCGACCATTTCGCGCCGATCCTTGAGGCCGCGATCAATCGTCTGCCGATCCTCGAAAGCGCGGGCATCCGCACCTTCTTCAACGGCCCGGAAAGCTTCACGCCCGACAACCGCTATTACCTCGGGCCGGCGCCGGAACTGGGCGGATACTGGGTTGCGGCAGGCTATAATTCGATCGGCATCGTCTCCTCCGGCGGCGCGGGCATGGCGCTGGCGGCCTGGATTGACGAGGGCGAGGCGCCGTTTGATCTGTGGGATACCGACCTTCGCCGTGCCCAGCCGTTTCAGAAGAACCGCCGCTATCTGACGGAACGGGTTACCGAATCCCTCGGCCTTCTCTACGCCGATCACTTCCCGTACCGGCAGGTCGAAACCGCCCGCGGCGTGCGCCGGTCGCCGGTGCACGGGCACCTTTTGGCGCGCGGTGCTGTCATGGGCGAGGTCGCAGGCTGGGAGCGGGCGAACTGGTTCGCGCGCGAGGGTCAGGCGGCGGAATACCAGCACAGCTGGGGCCGCCAAAGCTGGTTCGAAAACCAACGCGCCGAACATCTGGCAGCGCGCGAGGGCGTGGTGCTGTTCGACATGTCGTCGTTTGGCAAGATCAGGGTGGAAGGCACTGGTGCAAGAGCCTTTTTGAACCGTGTCTGCGCGGGCCAGATGGCTGTGGCACCGGGCCGGATCGTCTATACCCAGGTGCTGAACCGCAAGGGCGGCATCGAGTGCGACCTGACCGTCACCCGCCTGTCGCCCACCGCTTACCTGTTGGTCGCGCCCGCCGCTACGGTGCAGCGCGATCTGGCCTGGCTCAGGCGGCACGTCGGGTCGGATCACGCCGTCATCACCGATATGACCGTTGCCGAGGCGGTGTTCTGCGTGATGGGGCCGAAATCGCGCGCCTGCCTGCAATCTGTCAGCCCGGATGATTTTACGAACGAGGCGTTTCCCTTTGGCACGGCACGGGAAATCGAGATCGGCTATGGCCTGGCTCGCGCCCACCGGGTGAGTTACGTGGGCGAATTGGGATGGGAACTCTATGTCTCGACCGACATGGCCGCGCATGTGTTCGAGACCTTGCTGGACGCCGATCCGACGCCCACGCTTTTTGGCCTCCACGCAATGGACAGTTGCCGCATGGAAAAGGGATTTCGCCACTGGGGCCATGACATATCGGACGAAGATCATGTCGATGAGGCCGGGCTTGGCTGGTCTGTCAGGCTGAAAAAGGGCGATTTCATTGGGCGTGACGCAGTGCTGGCCAAGCGCGAGGCCGGGCTGTCGAACCGGCTGTTGCAATTCATCCTCGATGACCCCGAACCGATGCTGTTCCACAACGAGGCCTTGCTGCGCGACGGCAAGATCGTGTCCTACCTGACCTCGGGCGGCTATGGCCATGCGGTGGGTGCGGCAATCGGCATGGGCTATGCGCCTGTAGCGCCGGGCGAGACCGACAAGGCGTTTCTGGCGTCAATCTGGGAGGTCGAGATCGCCGGGCAGAGGTTCCGCGCCCGCGCCTCGCTGGAGCCGCTTTATGATCCGAAAAACGAGAGGATGAAGATGTGAAACTTGCCGCCCGACACACCCGTTTTGAAGACCTGCACCGGCAGGGCTGTTTCGTGATGCCGAACCCCTGGTGCGCAGGTTCGGCGCGGATGATGGCGGCGGCGGGGGCCGAGGCTCTGGCCACGTCTTCCGCCGCGCATGCCTTCACTCTGGGCCGCCCGGATCTGGGTGGGGTCAGCCGGGATGAGGCTTTGGCACATGCCCAAGATATCATCGCCGCGACCGATCTGCCGGTCTCGGGCGATTTTGAGAACGGCTTTGCCGACGATCCCGAGGGCGTGGCCGAAACCATCCGGCTGGCCGCCGAGGTGGGGCTTTCGGGCTGCGGCATCGAGGATACAAGGATGGTGCCGGGCAATCCTGGATACGATTTCGATCTGGCGGTCGAGCGGATCAAGGCGGCGGTGGCTGCCGTGCGCGCGCTGAAGCGGCCCTTCGTGCTGACCGCGCGGGCCGATGGCGTGATGAACGGCGCTTACGATCTGGCCGAAGGTATCCGGCGACTGCAGGCGTTTGAGGCGGCGGGGGCGGATGCGCTGTTCTTGCCGGTGCTACCGGGGAAGGCCCAACTAGCGCAGGTTCTGGCCGCCGTATCGCGCCCGGTGAATGCGCTGGTGGCCGGGCCTCTGCGCGATCTGACGCTGGCCGATCTGGCGGCGATGGGGGTCAGGCGGATCTCGCTGGGC
>JBBKVJ010000354.1:0-5726 GCA_037968375.1 Paracoccaceae bacterium
CACCCGACACGCCCCCCCTTCCTCTCATAGCGCAAACCTGCGAGCGGATGAAGATTGCGACCGTTCCGGCACTGTTGCCGCTTGGGCCGCCACCGCCTAGAACCACCTGATGACAGGACCGTCGATGACCCATCTCTGGCTCCGCGCCGAACAGCGCCCGCATGAGGAACGCGCGGGCCTTACGCCTGCAGGGGCTGCGGCCCTGATCGCGCAGGGCATCCGCGTCACCGTCGAGGACAGCGCCGCCCGGGCGATCCCGCTGGCGGGCTACCGCGACGCGGGGTGCAATATCGCGCCCGAGGGCAGCTGGCCCGATGCGCCGGGCGACGCCATCATCTTTGGCTTGAAGGAACTGCCCGAGGACGGCACAGCGCTTTGCCACCGCCACATCATGTTCGGCCATGCCTACAAAGGCCAGCCCGCCGGACAGGTCCTGCTGCGGCGCTTCAAGGCGGGCGGCGGCACGCTCTACGATCTGGAATATCTCACCGACAAGGCTGGCCGCCGCGTCGCCGCCTTCGGCTATTGGGCGGGCTATGCGGGTGCCGCCGTCGCGCTGAAATGCTGGACCGCCCAGCAGGGCGGCGGCATCTGCGGGCAGGTCGGGGTTTATGCCTCATCCGATACCCTTCAGGCCGACCTCAAGGCCGATCTCGCCGCCACCAAGACCACCCTGCCCAGCGCGATCATCATCGGCGCACTTGGCCGCGTTGGCACCGGCGCTGCAGACCTTTGCGCCGCGATGGGCATTGCGCCCACCAAGTGGGACATCGCCGAAACCGCCCACGGCGGGCCGTTCCCCGAGGTCCTCGCCCACGACATCTTCCTCAACTGCATCCTCGCCCACCCCGGCGCGCCGGTCTTCGTGCCAGCCTCGGCCCGAACCGCCCGCCGCCGCCTGACCGTGATCGGCGATATCGCCTGTGACCCGACGTCGGAGTTCTCGCCGATCAAGGTCTACGACCGCACCACCACCTGGGACGAGCCCGCGCTCAGGGTCCACGACGCACCGCCGCTCGACGTCACCGCCATCGACAACCTGCCCTCGCTCCTGCCGGTCGAGGCGTCGCAAGACTACGCCGCGCAACTTCTGCCGTCGCTGATGACACTCGACGCCATCGAAAGCGGGGTCTGGGCGCGGGCACAGGCGGAATTCGACAGCCATCTCGCATCGGTTCAAGGCGGTGTCGCATGATCCACTGGTGCGGATCCGGTCTGTCGTCAGGGCCGGGGTTGCGGCGGCTTTTGCTGGCCGGGCACGATGTGACGGTCTGGGAACGGGACCTTGCGAAAGCCCGCGATGCGGTCGGTGACCTGACCGATCAGATCGTGGAATTTGACCCGGCCGAACTGTCCGGCCGCCTGAAGAAGGGCGATATCGTCGTGTCGATGCTGCCCACCGATCAGCAACTGCCCATGGCGATGCTGGCGATCACGCATCACGCGCATTTCATCTCGTCCTCCTATCTCACCGCGGAACTGCGGGCGCTCGACGACGAGGCGCGGGACGAGGGCGCATCGGTGCTGTGCGAGGTCGGGCTCGACCCCGGCATCGACCATCTGATGGCGCATTGGCTGGTGGCGGATTATCGCGCCGCATCCGCCTATCAGCCCGACAACGCGCTGTCGTTCCACTCGTATTGCGGCGGCGTTCCGGCGCAGCCGAACGCCTTTCGCTACAAATTCTCGTGGTCACCCGGCGGTGTCCTCAGGGCGCTTGCCGCACCGTCGCGCTCGATCCGCCATTACAGCCCGCTCAGCATCGCCCGCCCCTGGGAGGCGCTGGGCAGCTACACCGCACCCCTGGCCCATCCCGAGGTGTTCGAGGTCTATCCGAACCGTGACAGCCTGCCCTTCATCAGGGAATACCGCTTTGACCCGGGCTGGAAGATCAAGGATTTCGTGCGCGGCACGCTGCGCCTGAACGGCTGGGCCGAGGCCTGGAAAGACATCTTTGCCGAGATCGAGTCCAACCCCGGCCCCGAAGGCGAGGCGCATCTGGACCAGCTGGCCGAAACGCTCTGGGCCGAGAACGCCTATGCCAAGGACGAGCCTGACCGCGTTGTCCTCTGCGTCTCGCTCAAGGCCGAACGCGACGGAAGGCCGGTCTACCACAAGACCTGGGCGCTGGATGCAACGGGCGATGTCCGCGGCTCGGCGATGGCACGGCTGGTGTCGGTGCCGGTGGCGCTGGCCGTCGAGGCGGTGCTGGCGCGCGAGATTCCGGTGGGCGTGCATGCGGCACCGTCGGACCCCAAGCTGGTCACCCGCTGGCTGGACGAGGTGCAGCGCCTGTCGCAGATGGCCCGCGTGGTGGATCATTTGGGGCGGTGACGCGGCTGGCGCTTGGTCAGCGGAATGAGGGCTGGTCGTCTGCCGTCGTCTGATCCAGCGCCCATAGCCGAAGCGGATCAACACACAGGTAAGGGTGGGTGCACTACCCTTCGCTGGTGTAGAAAGCAGCGGTCCGGTCGGCCATATCTCTCGCGGTTTGTGCGGGGGTGCCCGCTTTGACATCGGCCTCGGCCCATGCCCGGGACCATGCGCGCAGAGATGACTTGCCATCATCCGTCCCGGCCCAAGCGGCCCCTGCATCACGCGAAGGCCCGCCATCGCCCAAAAAGTGCATATCGAGGCCCAGAAACGCCAGGTCCCAGCCGACACCCGTGGCACCCGGCCCGTATTCCGCCCAATGCGCCTCGCTGTCTCTATCGGTCGGCAATTCATGTGTGAGCGTCAGCATGGACTCGTCTTTCGTCGGCTCAATGGTGACACTGACCCAGCTGGTCGTGCCGCCGAATTCCCAGGTCAAAATAAACCTATCGGGCGGATTGCAAGCTATGATCGTGCCATCCGCATTACCCTTGATCGAGAAGTGACCACCAATTTCCAGATCGCCCGAAATATCGGCAAACCAGCGGACAAGCCGTTCCTTTTCGCTTACGGCGGCCCAAAGCGTATCCTGGCTGACCTCATAAAGGCGGCGCGCGCGCACGATACGCGTCGGTGCGCCATCGCGACTGGCCATATCGACCTCACGAATAGTCGCGCCGGATGCCTTGCTCATGTCCACACCCCTGGCCTCGTTCTAGGAAGAGCGATCGCTGCTGTTACCAATGCGAAAACCACAAACATCGCGAACAGCCTAGTCATCCCAGATCGCCGCTACCCTTCAATACACCCCGTCCTCTTCCTCTTCCGGGTCGATCCCCAGCGCTTCCAGCCCGGCCTCCAGATAATCCGACAGCAAAGGCTCGCCGAGAAGATATTCCGAGGTCTTGTTCACCGCCTCGCTGCGCGCAGTATCCATCGCCTCTTCCAGATCGTCGGCGGTAAAGGTGTCGCGGCCGATCCACATCACGGCGACCAGGCTGGCCTGTTCGTCCTCGTTCAGCCCGTCGATGAATTCGGTGAATTCCTGCACCACCGGGTCGTTGGCGTGGGCCTCCAGAACAGCACCGCCGTCGCTGTCCTGATCGTCGCTTTCGGTGTCCCAGGGTGCGACCTTGACGTCGATCTCGCGGGCGAGAATGGCAAGGTAGGCGACCTTGCTGGGGCTGATCTCTAACATAGCGTCCCTCCTGCGACCGTCACCCGCAAAGTGTTGCGCGTCGCGGGCGATCAGGCAAGAGGGCAAGAGCGTACCGGGGGCTCAAGCCTTGCCGAATAGCCGGTAATAGGCCCAGTCGGGCAGGAACTGGCTGGCGCGGAACATCAGGCCGAACCCGGCGGGGAAATTCTTCTTGAAACCACGCCCCTGCATCAGCGTGAACATCGCTGCGGCGGCCTCGTCCGGTTCCATCAAAAATGGCATCTTGAAATCGTTCTTGTCGGTCAGCCGGGTCTTGATGAAGCCCGGATTGGCGACCTGAACCGTGATCCCCGAGCCTTGCAGATCGGCGCGCATGCTTTCGGCCAGATACATCACCCCGGCCTTGGAGGCACCATAGCCGATGGCGCCGGGCAAGCCGCGAAACCCCGACAGGCTGCCGGTCAGCACCACATGGCCCGACCCGCGCGTGACCATGCCGGGCAACACCGCGCCCACCACGCGCACCGCGCCCAGAAAGTTGATATCGGCCATCGCCTCGGCCTGTTCCGCATCCCACTTCTGCGCTGTCATCGGCCAGTAGACGCCCGCCAGATAGACCAGCCCGTCAATCTGGCCCACATCCGCAGCCGCCGCGCGGGCCGATCCCGCATCCGACACATCCACCGTCACCGCCCGCGCCTTGCCGGGCAATTCCGCAATCAGTTCTTCCAACCGATCCGCACTGCGCGCGCTGACGATCAGGTCCGCACCCGCATCGCTCAACTTGTGCGCCAGGGCCCGGCCTAGCCCCTCGCTGGCGCCAACCAGCCAATAGCGCTTGCCTGAAAACTCTCTCATGCGGCCTCCTTGCAAGACATGATGTCACGGGTTTTCATCGGTTCAAACCTCCTCGATCGGGGTTGCGGCCAGGATCGCGATCGCCACCAGTTTCAACGCGCAGGGGACCAGCGCATAAAGCACCGTCAGCGTCCAAAGCGCCTGCGTGTCGTTCGCCTGCCCGGCGCTGAAGCCGCTGAACTGCAACAGCGGCAGCAAGGTGGCGGCGGCGATGGCCAGGGTGAATTTCGTGACGAACGACCAAAGGCCGAAGGCCTGCGCGGCACGTGGGGCGACATGCGCCATCCGGGCTGCAAAGATTGCGGGCAGCAGCGTCATGTCGGCGCCAAGTGCGGCGCCCGAGGCCAGACAGATCAGCGCGAATGCCGCGGTGTCGCCCGCGCCCAGCGTTGCGGCAAAGCCGAAGGCCAGGACCGACAGGACCATTCCCGCGATCAGCGCCCGCTTGGCGCCAACGGTGCCTGCCACACGGCCCCAGAGCGGCGCCGAGGCGGCGGCGGCCAGAAAGAACAGCAGCAACAGCGGCCCCTCCCACCCGGGTGCTGCCAGACGGCTTTCGACAAAGAACAGGAACAGGGTCGAGGTCACCGCCACCGGTGTCGCGTTGACCAGCGCCAGGATCAACAGTCGCATGGCCACCGGATCGGCCAGAACCGTGCCGAACCCGGTCTCACCGGGGGCCTGTCCGGCCCCCCATTCGCGACGCATGGCGATCGCCGCCAACAGACAGACCCCGGCGAACAAGGCGGCGAACAGCACGAACGGATTACCCGACGCATAGGCCAGCGCGGTCGGCGCCACGGCGGCGAGGCTGACCCCCAGAAGGGCACCGGTCTCGCGCCAGGTGGCCAACCGCAGATGCCCGCCCGGACCCATGCGCCCGGCCTTGGCGACCCCTTCGGCATAGAACGAGATCGTCAGAAAGCTGAACCCGCTGAACAGCAGGATCAGCGTCAGCGCGAACCACAAAAGCGGCGCCACCGGCGGGGCAACGGCGAATAGCCCGATCATCCCCAGCGCCATCGCGGCCAGCGCGCCGGACACTGCAGATGTCCGGCGCCCCCGCAACCGGTCCGACAGCCATCCCAAGGCCGGGTCCTGCACCACATCGACCAGCCGCAATCCAAACAGCACCGCACCCAGTGCGGCCAGGCTGACGCCGTATTCGTCGACGTAGAATTTCGGTGCGTGAATGTAGATCGGCAGACCCGCCATCGCCAGCATACCCGCGAACAGCGACCATCCCGGCAACCGCGCCGCCGCCGCCTGGCTGCTCACCGCGAGACCTCGTCCGCTGGGGCCTCCGGCCGCGCCCGATAGCGCGCGCCCTTCCACC
>JBBKVJ010000355.1:0-10798 GCA_037968375.1 Paracoccaceae bacterium
CTTGCGGCCCGCTCGTTGGGTGGGCGTGGCGCAGCGTTACTTCACGATCAGCGGGCGGGTGGCGATCACTGTCGAGCCCTGATCCATCACATAGCGCAATTCGTAGGTGCCCGGCGCCTCGGGCAGGGCGACAACCAGCGGGCTGCCGCCTTCGACATAGGTATAGGACTGGTAGCCGCTGTCGCCGGGGCGCGACACGGCGATATAGTCGCGCGGATATCCCGGTCCCTTCCAGATGACGCTGACCTCGCCGCCCGCAGGTGCCGAGGGTGGCGCGTCCAGCGCTGCGGTGACGGAGGTGACGGTAATCGGCTGAAGGGCCAGCACCGTGTTGTTCTGGCTCAGGACATAGCGGACCTCGTAATCGCCGGGTGCTGCAGGCATCTTCAGCCCCAGCGGCGTTCCGGCCTCGGTATAGGTGTAGTTAACATATGTCCCGCCACTGTCGCCGACCCTGGCGACCGAGATGTAGTCGCGCGGATAGTCCGGCCCGGTCCAGCCGATCTGAACCAAGGCCCCCGCCGGCGCCTCGGCAGGCCCCTGCACCGAGGCCTCGACCGCGGTAACCGTGACCGGCTGACGCAACAGCACCTTGTTGTCCTGGCTCAGCACATAGCGGATCTCGTAGGCGCCGGGTTCTGGCGGCATCTGCAGGCCCAGGTTGGCGCCGTCGGTGGTGTAGGTGTAGTTCACATAGGTCCCATCGCTGTCGCCGGGCTTGGCGACCGAGATGTAATCGCGCGGATAATCCGGCCCGGTCCAGCCGATCTGGACCGTGGCCCCCACCGCCGCCTTTGCCGGTACCTGCAGCGTGACCGAGATATCGGCCACGGAGATCGCCTGCCGGGCCAGCACGGTGTTGTCCTGGCTCAACACATAGCGCAGCTCATACGCGCCCGGTTCGGGTGGCATCTGCAGCCCCAGCGGCGCGCCCGCTTCGGTGTAGGTATAGTTGATGTAGGTGCTGTCCGGATCGCCCGGTTTCGCCACCGCGATGTAGTCGCGCCCATAGCCGGGTCCGGTCCAGCCGATCTGCACCACCGCACCTGCCGCGGCCTCGGCCGGGGCCTCGATCGACGTCGCCACTTCGGTGATCTCGATGGGCACGTCGACAAGCGCCCGGCTGCTGGCGGTTTCGATATAGCGCAGCACATAGGCGCCGGGTTTTGGCGGCATCTGAAGTTTCAGCGGGTTGCCCGCTTCCAGATAGGTGTAGTTCACGTATTGGGTGGCGGACTGGCCCGGTTCGGCCACCGAGATGTAATCGCGCGGCGCGCCGGGTCCGGTCCAGCCGATTTCGACCATGGCGCCCAGCGGGGCCGAGACAGGGCCTGAAACGCTGGCCTTGGCGATGATCTCGGGGAAGATCAGGATGATGGTCTGGCCTTGCGTATAGGCCTCGAAATCGGCCTCGACGGTCAACTCGTCCTCGGGTCTTGTGGCGGCGACGTGATACATTCCGGGCAGCAGACCTTCGGCGATCTTCGGCGCGACCTTGGGGTCACCTGGGGCCAGATCGCCGCCGGTCACCTCCCAGATCAGATCGCTGGTGATCTCGGCTCCGCCCTTGCCGATGGTGCCGAGAAAGGTGATCTCGACTGGCAGAGGGGCGGGTTCGGGTTCGGATTCGGGCTCGGGTTCGGGTGTGGCGGCAACAGCGATCAGTGCGGCCGCCAGCTCATCGGCATTGTCTGCCGTCAGGAAGGTGCCGCCGGTCTCGCCCGCAAGGCATTGCATCTGCGCCAGCGCCTCGGGGTTGCCCGCCACGTCGAAACCGACGACATGAGCGGTGAAATCGATGCCCGCTTCTTCCAGCAGGCGCGCGGCGGCGCAGGGGTCGGGGTTGCAGGTCTCGATCCCGTCGGAAACCAGGATCACGGTGGCCTTTTCCTCGGTATAGCGCAGCGCCTCGGCGGCGGCGATCACCGCATCGGTCATCGGGGTCTTGCCGCGCGGCGAGATCGCAATCACCGCCGACCGGATTGCCGCGCGCGTGTCCGGCCCCGGCGCCACTAGGGTTTCGATATCGGCGCAGTTGCCGCGTACGCGGTGGCCATAGGCGACAAGGCCCAGGTTCTGATCCTGCGGCAGGGTGTCGAGAAGCCCCGCGATTACCCCCTGCGCGATGGTGATTTTCGCCACCCCCTCGATCTGGCCCCACATCGAGCCCGAGGCATCCAGCACCAGGATCGCCTGCGGGCGCTCCTGGGCGGCAATCGGACCGGCGAGGGTGGCGGCAGTCAGCGCTATGGCGAGGGTCAAGGCGAAACGCATGTGATGGCTTTCTTTGCAATAGGTTAGCCGGAGGTTGGCGAAGGCATCGGCCTGAGGCAAGGGGAATTGCACCGGTTGCTCGCCCGGCCCGATCTGCGCGACGCACTACGGCGAAGCGCCGTGTGGTACTCACACTGCGCGTCGAGACAAGGTCGGGCGTAACGGCTTGGTCAGACGGCTGAAAACCATTACTTCGAAAAGCGGACGCTCCGTGGATACCTTCCACCGTGACACCAGTCGCTATTCGGCCGGGGTCACATTCGCTGACTGTTCTTCGGGGGCGGTGCGCCTCTTTCGCGCCAGCCGGGCGCGCTTGACGCTTTGCCGGATCAGTCGCGCCCATTCCTGAAACGGATAGATCAAGATCAGGACCGGATTCTTGTCCTCGATACCGCTTTCCAGCGCGCCCATCTTTTCCCGGCAGCGTCCCGGCACGTAGTAGGTGCCGAAGATGACGTCGTAGATCGGCATGACGTTGGCCAAGTTCTTGCCGTGCGCCTCGGGCACGTCGGCGTGATGCCAGCGATGAAAGACCGGCGAGGCGATCAGGTATTTGAACGGGCCGTGATCGATGCCGACGTTGATGTGCACATACATGTTGTGAAGCGTCAGCAGCACCGCGATGACCGGGATCGTTTCGGGAATCTGCAGCCATGTCAGCATGACTATGTAGTTCAGGAACATCAGAATCGGTTCGATGAAATGAACTCGGTAGGTGGTGAACGCATTGACGAAGGTGTCGGAATGGTGCGCGGCATGCGTTGGCCAGCCCCATTTGGTATGCATCAGACGATGCACCACGTAGTCGGCGAAATCCTTTGCCACGATGCCAACCACGCACATCAGCCAGAACGGCGTGTCGGTCCAGACCTGCGGATTGAGCTTCGGAACACCCAGGAAATTGTAAGCTGACTGAGCAGCCTCGTTGATTTCGCCATACAAGAAGATCGCAGCGAGGAGGTTTGCGCCGGTCACGACAATCGTCGCTGCCGTGTTCTGGATGGCGTGCTGGCTCAGCTCGTCTTTCTTCTTGAACACGAAATACATGATGAGCGTCGCTGCCACGGCAAGCAAAAGCACTTTTGCTCCGGCGAACCAGCTGAGAAAATCGATGATCGAGTTCAGCGTTTCCACCAGTTGGCCTTCCGAGACGTCACAAATACCAGACCGCAAGCCATCCTAAACCTCAGTTCACGACCGATACCAGCCAGGCTGCGGTGACTTTGTCGTGCGAAAATGGGACGATTATGTGGCATCCGCTGCGGCCAAATACCCGATGCGGCACACGGCGCATGACGCGGCGGCCGGGGAATGTCTCGAACAGGTGTCAGGATTGCGCCGCGTCACGATCAATGTTCTACTAATGTTCTGCAACCGAGGTTGGCGACTCAGCAAGGACGTCCTATCTGTTGGCGTCTGACGGATGGGGTGGTTATGGCCGAGCTGAAAACGATCGAAGTGCGGGGCGCGCGCGAGCACAATCTGAAGAACGTGGATGTCTCGATTCCGCGCGATCAGCTGGTGGTGATCACCGGGCTGTCGGGGTCTGGCAAATCGTCGCTGGCGTTCGACACGATCTATGCCGAGGGGCAGCGGCGTTATGTCGAAAGCCTCAGCGCCTATGCTCGGCAGTTCCTCGACATGATGCAAAAGCCCGATGTCGATCATATTTCAGGGCTGAGCCCGGCGATTTCCATCGAGCAGAAGACGACCTCGAAGAACCCGCGCTCGACCGTCGGCACGGTCACCGAAATTTACGACTACATGCGGCTGTTGTTCGCCCGCGCCGGCACGCCCTATTCGCCCGCCACCGGCCTGCCGATCGAGGCGCAGCAGGTGCAGGACATGGTTGACCGGGTGATGACGATGGCAGAGGGCACGCGGGCCTATCTGCTGGCGCCGATCGTGCGCGACCGCAAGGGTGAGTATCGCCGCGAATTTTTGGAGCTGCGCAAGCAGGGCTTCCAGCGGGTCAAGGTGAACGGCGAATTCCACGAGCTGGACGACCCGCCGGTGCTCGACAAGAAGTTCCGCCACAACATCGATGTGGTGGTCGACCGGATCGTGGTGAAAGAGGGGCTGCAGACGCGGCTGGCGGATTCTTTCCGGACGGCGTTGGATCTGGCCGACGGAATTGCGGTGCTGGAGACGGCGCCGGTGGTCGAAGAGGACGCGTCTGAGGACACGCCCACGCCGGAACGGATCACGTTTTCGGAAAATTTCGCCTGTCCTGTCTCGGGTTTCACCATCTCCGAAATCGAACCGCGCCTGTTCAGTTTCAACGCGCCGTTCGGGGCCTGCCCGTCCTGCGATGGTCTGGGGGTTGAGCTGTTCTTCGACGAACGCCTGATCGTGCCGGATCAGGCGGTGCGCCTCAGCGATGGTGCGCTGGCGCCCTGGGCGCGGTCGAAATCGCCTTACATCACGCAGACCATCGAGGCGCTGGCCAGGCATTATGGCTTTGACCGCAAGACGCCGTGGCGCGATCTGCCCGAGGCGATTCAGCAGATGTTTCTCTATGGCTCGGGCAAGACCGAGATCAAGTTCCGCTATGACGAAGGTGGCCGGGTCTACGAGGTGACGCGGCCCTTCGAGGGCGTCATTCCGAACATGGAGCGCCGCTACCGCGAGACGGATAGCGCCTGGAGCCGCGAGGATATGGAGCGGTTTCAGAACAACCGGCCCTGCGGCGCCTGTGGCGGTTACCGGCTGAAGCCCGAGGCGCTGGCGGTCAAGATCGCGGGCAATCATGTCGGGCAGGTGGTGCAGCTGTCGATCAAAGAGGCTTTGGCCTGGATCGAGGCCGCGCCGGACCAGATGACCGCCCAGAAGAACGAGATCGCCCGCGCGATCCTGAAGGAAATTCGCGAGCGGCTGGGGTTCTTGGTGAATGTTGGTCTGGATTACCTGACGCTCAGCCGCGCGGCGGGGACTTTGTCGGGTGGCGAAAGCCAGCGGATCAGGCTGGCCAGCCAGATCGGATCGGGGTTGACCGGCGTGCTGTATGTGCTGGATGAGCCCTCCATCGGGCTGCACCAGCGCGACAACGACCGGCTTTTGGGCACCCTGAAAAACCTGCGCGATCAGGGCAATTCGGTGCTGGTCGTGGAACATGACGAAGAGGCGATCCGCTCGGCCGATTACGTGCTGGACATCGGGCCGGGCGCCGGGGTGCATGGCGGCCGGATCGTCGCCAAGGGCACGCCTGCCGATATCATCGCCGACCCGGCCTCGCTGACCGGGCAGTATCTGTCGGGCGCTCGGCAAGTGCCGGTCCGGCCGACGCGGCGCAAGGGCAGCGGCAAGAAGGTGACCGTGGTCAACGCCACCGGCAACAACCTGAAGGGCGTCACGGCAGAGTTCCCGCTGGGCATGTTCGTCTGCATCACCGGCGTCTCAGGTGGCGGTAAGTCGACGCTGACGGTCGAGACGCTGTATAAAACCGCAGCGATGAAGTTGAATGGCGCCCGCGAAACGCCTGCCCCCTGCGAGACGATCAAGGGGTTCGAGCATCTCGACAAGGTGATTGACATTGATCAGCGGCCCATCGGACGCACCCCGCGGTCGAACCCCGCCACCTATACCGGCGCCTTCACCCCGATCCGCGACTGGTTCGCCGGTCTGCCCGAAGCCAAGGCGCGCGGCTATAAACCCGGTCGGTTCTCGTTCAACGTCAAGGGCGGGCGCTGCGAGGCCTGTCAGGGCGACGGCGTCATCAAGATCGAGATGCACTTTCTGCCCGACGTCTACGTCACCTGCGAGACCTGCAAGGGCAAGCGTTACAACCGCGAAACGTTGGAGATCCGCTTTAAGGGCAAGTCGATTGCTGATGTGCTGGATATGACGGTCGAGGATGGCGAGGCGTTCTTTTCCGCTGTGCCGACGATCCGCGAAAAGATGACGGCTTTGCGCGAGGTGGGCCTGGGCTACATCAAGGTTGGCCAGCAGGCGACAACGCTGTCGGGCGGCGAGGCGCAGCGTGTGAAACTGTCAAAGGAGTTGTCGAAACGGGCGACTGGGCGGACGCTCTATATCCTCGATGAGCCGACGACGGGGCTGCATTTCGAGGATGTTCGCAAGCTGATGGAAGTGCTGCACGAACTGGTCGAGCAGGGCAATTCGGTGATCGTGATCGAGCACAATCTGGATGTCATCAAGACCGCCGACTGGATCATCGACATCGGCCCCGAGGGTGGTGACGGTGGGGGTGAGATCGTCGCGGTGGGGACGCCGGAGACTGTTGCCAAGGTCGCTTCCAGTCATACCGGACAGTATCTGAAGCCTATTCTGGCAGCGGCGGCAAAGCGGCGACTGGCGGCCGAGTAGGGTAATTTTTCATGCGAAAAATTGTAGCGACGATCTTTCTGGCGAAACATCGGCGCAGCTGAATTTTCGCCAGAAAATTCGTTACTCTGCCGCGCGCAAAGGTCGGCTGATCCGGCGTTTCGGTTTCGGCGGAACGGCAGTTTCGGCCCGCGCGTCACTATAGGCATCCGGCTCCCAGATGATCTCGGGGTTTTTCAACTTCCGCGCCGCGCGCTTCAGCGCGATGTCACGCGCCTCGCGGCTGCCGCGGCCCAGCGACAGGGCCTTCAGCCCGGCGACCGAGCGGTAGGCGCCGATGCCGAGCCAGACCCGCAGCGCCAGCAAGGACGGCGTCAGCATCAGCGTCAGCACCGTCGCGATGCCAAGGCCAAATACCACGGCGGTGGCCAGCTGTTTCCACCAAAGCGCTGTCGGGCTGTTGATCGAATAGCCGCCGCTGATGAAATCCAGCGACAGGCCGAACATCATCGGCGCCAGACCCGCCATCGTGGTGATCGTGGTCAAAAGCACCGGCCGGATGCGCTGCTCGGCGGTGCGGATGATCGCCTCGGTCTTTGGCATGTAACGGCTGAGGTCCTGATAGGTGTCGATCAGCACGATGTTGTTGTTCACCACGATCCCCGCCAAAGCGACGATGCCGACGCCGGTCATGATGATCGAGAACGGCTGTTGCATCACCAGCATGCCGATCAGCACGCCGGTGGTGGACAGAACCACCGCGATCAGCACCAGGACCGCGTTGTAGAACGAGTTGAACTGCGCCAGAAGGATGATGAACATCAGCCCCAGCGCGCCGGCGAAGGCCTGCATCAGGAACGCCTGGCTTTCAGTCTGATCCTCCTGATCGCCGGTCCATTCCCAGGCCACGCCATAGGGCAGGGGGGTCTCCGATTGCAGCCATTCGGTCAGCACCGCGATGCGTTCGTTGGCGTTGATCGGGGTGCCGTCGGCATTACTCAGGCCCGGGGCAACATCGGCCTTCACGTCGAAATATCTGGTCTGGTCGACGCGGTCGATCCGGCCCAGTTTCGCCACCGGTTGGCGGGTGATGAAATTGGCCATTGGCACCAGACCCGCCGACGTGCGCACCTTTAGGGTGTCCAGCGTCGACAACACTCGATCCTTGGCCGGAAGGCGCACCCGGATATCGATCTCTTCGTCCGATGTGTCGACCCGCATCGTGTCCAGCAAGATGCCGCGCGTCACCAGTTGCACCATCGCGCCCACCGTCGCCACATCGGCGCCGTAGCGGCCGGCCTTTTCGACATCGACGTCGATCTGCCAGTCGATGCCGGGCAAGGGCAGGGTATCCTCGACCGAGATGATGCCCTCGGTCGCGGCGAGTTTCGCCTTCGTCGTCACCACCGCCGCGCGTAACGCGGCCCAGTCGTCGCCCTTCAGGCGCAGGTGGACGGGCTTGCCCGATGCAGGCCCGCGCGACAGGTTCAGCAATTCGATCTCGATCCCCGGGATCTCGGCAAGGGCTGTTTCCATCTTTTCGACGATCACATCGCCGTCAAGATCGGGGTTGTCGCCGCGATCCTCCCAGCGGATCAGCTCGATCTGCAACTGGCCGATGGTGTCCAGTGGCGCCTGGCCGCCGCCGGTGTTGTTGTCGAGGCCGCCCGCGCCCGCGAAGGCAAAGATCGAATCGATGCCCTCGATCGTGGCGATCTTCTTCTCGGTCTGCGCCACCAGCGCGTCTTTTTCGGCCAGCGAGAAATTGCCGCGGGCGCGGACGTAGACGATGACCTGTTCGGGCTCGCTTTCCACAAAGAACTCGACGCCGCGGTTGTTGGCGCCGTAGTAGCTGAAGACGCTGACGACGAAGAACCCGACCACGCCGATCATCACCAGCGGCATCACCGGGTTGCCCGCGATCAGGGCGATGACCCGGCCAAAGGGCGTGCGGCGATAGCCCGCGTCGATCCGGCGCGGGGCGCGTTTGATCTTGGCAGAGCCAAGCGTGATCGAGGTCAGGATCGCGCCGATGATGCACAGTGCGGCGCCGGGCAACCATTGCAGCGCGCCCGGCATCGGTGAGGTGCCGCCAAAAAGGTAGCCGGGGTTCAAGACCTGCATGGCACCCGCAAAGACCAGCCAGGCCGAGGGCGGCACCAGCACCGCGCGCACGATCCAGGGCAGGCCCATCAGCGCCTGCGACGCGCGTTCGAACTTGCGCGACATCCGGCCCGCAACACCGCCCATCACCGGCAGATAGATCAGCGCCACCACAAGCGACGCCGACAGGACAAAAATCAGCGTCACCGGCAGCATGCCCATGAACTGTCCCGGCACGCCGGGCCAGAACAGCATCGGCAGGAATGCGCAGAGTGTCGTCGCGGTGGACGACACCACCGGCCAGAACATCCGTTTCGCGGCCTCGGTATAGGCGGCCATCGGGCCGGTGCCTTCCTGGATACGCTTGTCGGCATATTCGACCACGACAATGGCGCCGTCGACCAGCATGCCGACGGCCAGGATCAGGCCGAACATCACGATGTTCGAGACGCTGATCTCCATCACCGCGAGGAATGCGAAGCACAGAAGGAACGAGGTCGGGATCGCAAACCCGACCAGCAGCGCGGACCGTGGCCCAAGGGCGGCCAGCACCACGATCATCACCAGCGCGATGGCGGTCAGGACCGAGCCCTCAAGCTGGCTGACCATCGAGCCGACATTGACCGACTGGTCGTTCGACAGACCGACATCGACCGACTGGCGCAGCTCGGGCGGCCAGTTCGCGACCTCGGCTGCGACCGTCTCGCGGACCAGCGCCACGGTGTCGATCAGGTTGAAGCCCTTGCGCTTGACCACCTGCAGGGCAACGGTCGTATCGCCGTTGAACCGCGCGGTGCCGGCCCGGTCCTCGAAGGTCAGACGGATATCGGCCAGTTCGCCCAAGGTGACCACCCGGTCGCCATTGACCTTGACCGGCAGGTTATAGACATCGCGCGGCTCATCAAAGGACGACGGGATTTTCACCGAAAACGCGCCGTCCGGGGTTTCGATCTCGCCCGCCGCGATCAACTGGTTGTTGTTGACGACGATGCCCAGCAGTTCCGCCGCCGTGACGTTGTAAGCCTCAAGCCGCAAAGGGTCGATCACCACCTCAAGCATCTCGTCGCGGTGCCCCGCCAGACCCGCCTCAAGCACCGGCTCAAGCCCTTCCAGCCGGTCCTGCAGGTCCTTGGCGACGCGCAGCAGCGTGCGTTCGGGCACCGCCCCCGACAGGTTCACAATGACGATCGGAAATTCGGAAAAGTTGATCTCGTTGATCGAATACTGCTCGGCGCCTTGCGGGAACTGCGCCTCGGCAGAGTTCATCTTGTCGCGCACGTCGGCGATGATCTTGGTCTTGTCCCAGCCGAACTCGAACTCCAGCACCACGCCCGCATAGCCTTCCGACGCGGTCGCCGACATCCGGTCGAGGCCGTCCAGATCGGCCAGTTCGGTCTCCATCGGCTTGACCAGCAGCGTCTCGCTGTCCTCGGCGGAAATGCCGGGGAACGGCACCGAGACGAACAGCGCGGGAATCTCGATATCCGGCTCGCCTTCCTTGGGCAGGCCGACATAAGCCGTGCCACCGGCGATCAGCGACAGCAGGATGAAGGCGATGACCATGCGGGCATGCGAGGCTGCCCAGTCGACAAGGCCGGTCATTTGCCGGCCTCGCGCAGCGTGACGGCGACATCGACGCCTTCGGTGACGTATTCTTGGCCGACGACGATGACATCGGCCTGATCGGGCAGGCCGGTCAGCCAGACACCCTGAACCGTGTCACGAAGCAGCGTGACCGGATAGAACAGCGCAATGCCATCCTCGGCGACACGCACGCCCAGCGTGCCCCGATCGTTCAGCGTCAGGGCCGAGGCGGGCAGCAGATGCGCCGCCTCGCCATCGGCGCGGATGGCGATTTCAACGGTCTGCCCGGCGCTGATCGCGTAATCGGCATTCGGCACTTCGACCTCGACGCGAAAGGTGCGGGTCTGCTCGTCCGCCGAGCGCGACAGGAATGTGACCTGGCCCAGAACCTCGGTGCCAGTGGCCAGCCGCGCGCCTGCCTGAACACCGGTCGCAACCCGGCCAACCTCGGTTTCGGCGACAAAGCCGACCAGCTTGATCGGGTCAAGCTGGATGATCTCTGCACACAGCGCACCAGGCTGCAACAGCGTGCCCAGTTCGGCGGTGTCGGTTT
>JBBKVJ010000356.1:0-6224 GCA_037968375.1 Paracoccaceae bacterium
CAATTCGAGGTGCGCGACGCAAACGGCGCCGTCATTCCCGGCAATTCGAATGCCGGACACGACTATGGCAACGCCGATTTCACCGACGACGAACGCCGTGCCATCGTGGAGTATCTCAAGACCCTATGACGGGGTCGCAAAGCGGCACGCAGGGGAGGCCGAGATGACCAAGAACCTGACACTAGCGATTGCAGTCGGCTGGTTGGCGATGGGGCTTGGCCCGGCATCGTCGCAAGACGCGGTCTCGCCAGAGGTTGCTCGTAACGCCAGCGGCACACTTGCCGAGGCCTCGCGGCAGCGGTTCGCGGACATGACGTTTGAGGAGTTCCGCGATGCCGTCCTGTTCGTCGAGGAAACCGGAAAATACTACGTCAACGGCGATGAGCCGATCCGCAATGAGAAGCTACTGCGCGAGTATTGGGAGCGGAACATCCGCACGAAACCCGTACCGCCGCAAGGCGAGTCGCCCGAGTTTACCGTCGTCAACGTCGGTGGTCTGGATCAGATCTGGAACGGCGCGGAAAGGCTGGGCCTGAGCTATTGTGTCAGTCCTGCTTTCGGCGGCCGCTACCAAGAGGTGATCGAGGCGATGGCCGACGCCGCCGCCGTTTGGGAAGCCGCCGCCGATATCGAATTCAGCCATTTTCCCGATGCCGATCTTGCCTGCGGGCTGAACCCTGGCAGCGTGTTGTTCGATGTCCGCCCGGTGAATGCCGGAGGCGCATTCTTTGCCGCGGCGTTCTTCCCCAACGATCCTGCGGGTGCGCGCAGCGTTGTCATCGACCCGTCGGCCTTTGTCGTCGAATCCTCGCCCGGATTGCCGGTCCTGACCCTGACCGGTATCCTGCGCCATGAACTTGGCCACGTGCTGGGTGCCCGGCACGAGCACACGCGACCCGAGGCCGGCACCTGCTTTGAAGACAGCGACTGGCGCGCGGTTACCGACTACGATGCGTTTTCGGTGATGCATTACCCGCATTGCAACGGGCTTGCCGACTGGACCCTGCGTCTGACTGCGACCGACATTCTGGGTGTGTCATGCCTTTACGGCGGGGCTGGCGGGATCGGTCCCGACCCGGGCGCCTGCGGTACGCCGACACCTGCCGCGAGACCCCGTAGCACCCAGACGTTCGGCCCCGGCACGTTGCCCGCTGGCGATTTCCGACTTCTGGGAATGATCGAGGCCGAGCCGGCAACACGCATGACCGTGGCCATGACAGGCACCGGCGACCCCGACCTCTACATTAAGGTCAATGGTCCGCCGCTGCGCTCTAACTTTGATTGTCGGCCGTTCGTAGATGGCGCCGATGAGACCTGCGATTTCGAAGTGCCGGCCGATGCCCAATTCATCGGCATTGGCGTGCATGGATTCACCGACGGCACATTTGAAGTGCTATTGGAGTATACCGAGAAGTAACGCGAAAGGATAAAGCCCAATGTCCAAACGCATGATCGCGGCCCTCTGTGTCGTAGTCGCCAGCAATGCCGCCACTGCGCAGGAGATGGTTGTTGATCTGCTGTGGCAGTCAGCGGCGTCTTCACCATTCGAATTGGCAAAAGAAATCTCAGAGCTCTACGTCTCTTTGTACAATTCGGAAAACCTCAAAGTGCGCGAGGTCGGGCTGGGTGAAAGGCTGGTCGAGACCGCGCTGCGCGACGAGGGCGTGTTCTTCGGCGATCACTTCCCAATCATCCTGGATGCGCTTCTGTGCGATCTCAATGCGGCAATCTGCGACCGTCGCCGCGCGCCTGTTGGCCCGGATGTGCTGGATGACGCGACCGCTCATGTAGGAGGCTTTGCGCCGTCTTACGGACGCTGGACCGCGACCGCCAAGTCAGTGCTTGTCGTGCCGGACTACCAGTTCGCGCCCGAGACCACCTTAATGCGGTTGCCGGTTCCGACCGGCTGGACGCCGGCTGATTTCTCGGCCGCTGAAGAACTCGATTGTTCGGCATGGAAGATGCCGTGTGATGAGCTTGTCGCGCGGTTCAACCCAAGACTGATCGCAGGCCGGTCTCGGGACATGACTGCAACTCTCCCGCAGCTGCAATTTTCGACCGAGTTGTCAGTAGCAATCGACGGCCGGACCAAGCATGAAGCCACATTTTCCGGCATCGAGCGGATCTCGGAGCCCGGCAATATTCTGGCGCCGACGTTCAGCGTATCCGATACTTTCAAGCAACGGGCTAATGATGCATCTAACACCGATCTTATTTTTGAAAGTATCGGCGAAAACATCGCTCCTGTCGGGTGGTTGCAGCAGTACTCGGCGCACGAGACCGAGATCGAGCCAGAGCCCTCCAATCCGGTCATAGCCAGCGCTGACAGTCCGGGATCCGAGGCGCAGCCAGCCAATGCCCGCTTGGGCGAGATGGCGACATCCGAGGTGATGGTGCTGATGCGGGCGATCAATCACCCCTATGCCTTCAACAAAGAGCTTCCCGAGACACACCGCGCGCCGGTAACGGTTGCGATAATCGATTACGGCATCACCCAGGGCCACTGTGATTGGCCACAAGCGCGTCTGTCAGGTGGCCAGGTTCTGCCGGTGATCGCCGATGAGACCTGCGACAAGCTGAACGATACGCCGCTGTCGGATGACGATCACGTCACCCTGGTCGGAGGTATAATTGCGGCGCAAGGCAACGGGCACGGTGCGGTCGGCATCAATCCTTTTGCTGAGCTTATGTTCATGACGTTGAATCTGACCGACGCACCGGCAGCACAGATCAGCCAGCTGAGCACGACGCTTTTCAGCGAAGAGGTGCTTCAGGCCGAGATCATCAACCTGAGCGCTGGCTTCGAACGACCCAACGCTCTTGGATCGCTTAACCGGCTGGAAACCGCCTTGGCGGTCAGCCAGTCGACCGCGCTGATCGTTGTGGCCGCAGGAAACCAACGTAAGAATCTGCGCGACGACTGCATCGTCATGCCTGCCTGCATGAACAAGCTTGAAAACGTCGTGACCGTGGTCGGCATCAGCAGCGATGAGGCCGATCCTACGGTCTGGCTGTCGGCCGTCTCGGGGTCGAACACACATCCCGACTTTGATCTGGGGGCGGTGGCCGAAGATGTCTATTCAACTGTATCGGGCAATCGCTATGGCAATCATTCGGGAACATCTTTTGCCGCACCACAAGTCAGCGCGGCGGCGTCTTTGATTCTTGCGGCGGCCAAGCGGAATTGGGCAGCCCAGCTTGATGGCGCGCGGATACCGCCCAAGTTCATCAAGGACCGGCTGATCTATACCGCCGATTTCAAGCCGCAACTTTCGGGCAAGATGCGGTCGGGCCGCCTGAACGTGGGTCGTGCGATCGAGGTGGCCAGAGATCAGTATCTTTTGAAGGACGGGCGGTTGATCATGGGCCAGACGGAGATGGCCCCCCATTCATTCGCCTGCCGAACACCGGTGGAGACGGAGAGAATCCAGAATTTCTGGAACCTGCGCAGAATGTCCTATCTGCCAGAGCAGGGGCGTTACGTGTTATTCAAGCACACCTCAGAACGCTTTGGTGACCGTTTTGCACCGTTGGATGAATTCCACGGCTGCGTACTTGAAACGATCTCGCCGCTGGTGAGGGTCCGGGTTGATCTGGATACAACGGTCGAATTCACGTTCGGCGAAATCCTCGACTACACTTCGCTCTTCATCGAAACATTGGAACCGTCATGAGACGCGCATGCCTTTTGATGCTGTCGGTCGGGGTTGCCGCGGGGCAGGCCAAGGCGCAGCAAACGCCGCCCGCCCCGGTTCTCGAGGCGGTGATTGACGGCGATATAGAGACCCGCAACATCCGTGTGGCGATGGACGAAACCGGTCGCTCGGCCCCGGTACTTTGGGAAGACCAGATAGCTGAGTTCGGGGCCGACTATATCCGCCTGCATATCACCAGCACCGGCGCGGCATTTCCCGCAGGCAGCGAATTGCGGATTACACCATCATTCGGGCCTGTGCAGGCCGTCGATCTTGCCAAAGTCGGGCCGGAAGGCATCTGGAGCGGCCTGATCGGCGGCGCCCGCGCCCGGCTTGCCGTGGTAGCAACAGATGGTGCTGCGGGCGCGGTGCTGGAGATCGGGCAGGTCATGTCAGAGGCTTCGGGCATCGCGCTGTTCTCGGCTTGGGGCACGAACGACATACGGCCGGTATACGATGCGGGGGGGCCGCAGTCCGTGGCGGTGGTCGCGCCCTCGGTTGCCATGCTTTCGTTTATTGAAGACGGAACCTCGCACGCCTGTACCGGATTTCTGATCGCGGCGGACGTCATTCTGACCAACGAACACTGTGTGCGATCTGCGGCGGCTTGCGCTTCAATGACTGCGGTTTTTGGCTACGAGTATGACGCCAACGGCACCCTGGGCATGGGGCCGCAGGCGCGCTGCACGGCCTATCTGCCCGATTGGTCGAACTTTGAAGCCGATGTGACCGCGATCCGGATCGATCCGCCGCCGGGCGCGGGGTTTGCGCCGGTGACCATCGGTGCGCAGCAGGGCGAACCACCCCCCGAGGCGCTGTTCATCGTGCAGCATCCGGGGCCATTGCCGAAACACGTCTCGTTTCTGGATTGCGCATGGGACAGATGGCCCGTCGACGGGCGGGCGCCTGAAACCGATTTCAGTCATACCTGCGACACGGCCAAAGGATCATCCGGCGCGCCGGTATTCGATCTGGACGGGCGGCTTGTGGGGATCCACCATTTCGGATTCGCCGATAGCCCTAGCGAAATCTGGACCGAGAACCGTGGGGTTCGCATCGGTCCGGTGGTTACCTGGCTTTCCGAGCAGCAGCTTCCCTGAAACGAGGCTTGAAGTTGCGGGGCAGAACAAGATGTCCTGCCCCGCGCGCCTCAGTGTAGGCGACGCGTTTCGACGAACGCGCCGGGTTGCTCGCGCTTGATCGCGCGGCCAGCGTCAATCGCCCGGGAAACAGCGATCCTCAGACTGCGACGTTCCTCAACAAGCCGGGAGAATATCGACCCCGAGAGAACGCTTCCGGGCCTCCTGACGCAGAGGCCGGTGAACAGCCCGCCCCTCACAACCCTCGAATATAACGGAAAAAATCGGGCCAACCCGGATCGAGAGAACGGTTTCTCAAGAGCAAGTGGCGGAGGGGATGGGCCTGACGTCAAACCTTCTCCACTGGCTAAGTTATTGATTCTACTTAGCGCCCCAAAACGCGACTCGGAACCGATGCCAGCCAGCGCTATATTTCGGCTGAGCAGCTCTGCAGCCCACCCTGATGCACAGGTCTTCGACATTTCGAAGTTACAGCTGGATCCGGACATAAAACTGCACCGCCAAGCGGACGATCTCGGGGACTCAACTTGAAATAACGAAACCGACTGCGTTTTGTTATCCAGAGAAGCTAGGTCGTCGCCCTGCTCTGCTCAAGTCAGGTATCCCCTGATAATACCTTGGCTTGCCATTGCCAAAATTTCGGGTGTGAAAAATCAGGCTTACTTCGCAAGAATTCACTTCGAGTTCGTGATCACCCATTTAAGCTGCTCGTAAGGCAAAATGTTTGCAAACGATCCGGTTTGAAAGTCGAAGTAATAGACTTTACCGAATATGTTCATCGCGTTGTAGGCATGAAGATGATGGTCGGCCGAGGGCAAGGTGCCCCGCGGGGGTCTGCCAACGATAACCGCTCGGGTCCCGTAGCCGCCCTCTAGGATGGCCTCTTCAATCAGGTGGGTTTCGGCTTTTCTAGTATAGCGCTTGCCCATCTGGCCATAGAGTTCGACAAACCGCTGCGGCCAGGCGCCAGGCAGCGCGGGCTGCGCGGTTGCGGCTTTGCCGGCAAGCACCCGATCGCCTTCGACCGAACACAGAATGCAGTTGTGCGTGCCGCCAGAGGGATTGACCTTGCGCCACTGTTTCTTGATCGCCGTCAGCTTGGCGTAGCGGGCGAACCACGTCGTCGAAGACGCGACGGCTTTGCTGGGTACCACCGACGAGATCAGATCGAACGAGTGATTGCCCGCGCCGCGATAGTCGCCGTTCGCAAACGACCGTTTGGTCTCGTATCCGCTGGTCATGAAGTGGAAGGCAGGATTGAAGATGTTGGCGCCATATTCATCGTAGCCGGCAGAAAGCGCGCGGTAGGTGCGTTTGGGGTGGATCACGGCAGACGCCACCCCGGTGACGGTATTGACCAACCCTTCGCCAACGCCAAATGTGAAGGCCGCTGCGGACTCCAGTCCGGTGGCGGTGTATTGGCCCTGAT
>JBBKVJ010000357.1:0-6556 GCA_037968375.1 Paracoccaceae bacterium
GGCGCGCTGATCGTCGGCCATCCGCAGGACCCGGGCCTGTCGCAGGGGGCGGCGGCGACCAGCGGCAAGTTCGCCTCGCTGCGCGGCCTGCCCGCCGTCAGCCCGATGGCCGAACGCATGGGGCTGGACCGCGACATCGCACTGATCGAGATGACTGGCGTGCGCTACCACGCCGACCAGATCACCACCGCCCGCGCCCTGCCCGCGCTCGAGCGTGCCAAGACGAACGGTCTCGACATCACCGCCGGAGTTTCGATCCATCATCTGACGCTGAACGAGTTCGATGTCGGCGACTACCGCACCTTCTTCAAGGTCAAGCCGCCGTTGCGGTCCGAGGACGACCGCATGGCCGTGGTCGAGGCGGTGGCCTCGGGCCTGATCGACGTGATCTCGTCGATGCACACGCCGCAGGACGAGGAAAGCAAGCGTCTGCCGTTCGAAGAGGCCGCCGCCGGTGCGGTGGCGCTGGAGACGCTGCTACCCGCCGCGTTGCGGCTGTTTCATGCGGGTGCGATCGACCTGCCGCGCCTGTTCCGGGCGTTGTCGCTGAACCCCGCCCGCCGCCTTGGCCTGCCCGGCGGAACTCTGGCCGAAGGTGCGCCCGCCGATTTGGTGCTGTTCGATCCCAACGCCCCCTTCGTCCTCGACCGTTTCGCGCTGCTGTCGAAATCGAAGAACACCCCCTTTGACGGCGCCCGGATGCAGGGCAAGGTCACGGCCACCCTTGTCGGTGGCCGCCTGGTGTATGGAGACCTATGATGCCGCTTATTGAAAACAGCCTTGCCGTCCTTGGCCTCTGGGCGGTGATCGGATACCTGTTGGGATCGGTTCCCTTCGGCATCCTGGTGGCGCGGATGATGGGGCTTGGCGATCTGAGGCAGATCGGATCGGGCAATATCGGCGCTACCAACGTGCTGCGCACCGGCAACAAGCGTGCCGCCGCGCTGACGCTGCTGCTGGACGGTGCCAAGGGCGCGGTGGCGCTGCTGCTGGCGCGGGCCCTTGCGGGCAATGACGCGGCGCAGATCGCGGCTCTGGCGGCATTTCTTGGCCATCTCTACCCGGTCTGGCTGGGCTTCAGGGGCGGCAAGGGTGTCGCGACATTTCTTGGCATCTTCCTGGCGCTGTCATGGCCCGTCGGGCTGACGCTATGCGCGACCTGGCTGATCGTGGCGCTGCTGACCCGCTATTCGTCCTTCGCGGCGCTGTTGTCGGCCGGCCTGCTGCCGGTCTGGCTGGTCGTCCTCAACAGCGGCAATCTGCTGGTGCTGAGCGTCATCATGATGGTGCTGATCTATGTCCGCCACGCCGCCAACATCAAGCGGTTGCAGGCCGGGACCGAGACGAAGATCGGTGGCGCAAAGCAGGCGGCTGCAGTCCGCGACGATCAATAACTGTATTCGCCGTAAATCCGGTTCAGATCGCCCGCCCATTCGCCGTGGAACTTTTCCAACAGCTCGTCCGCCGGGGTCCGCCCGGTCTCGACCGTTTCCTTGACCGCGTTCAGGAAATGCGTCTCGTCGGGGATCATTCCGCCCGCCCCTGGCATCGCCCGCGCTTTCAGCCCCGCCTCGGCGATCGCCACCGCCTCGTGCGCCAGATCATGCAGCCTGACGCCGCCTGCCTTGCCTTGCAGACCCTCGACCGAGGCCGCGACCCGCAGCCCCTCGCGGGTTTCCGCATCAAGCCCCTTGGCCAGATCCCAGGCGGCATCAAGCGCGGTCTGGTCGTACAGCAGCCCGACCCAGAACGCGGGCAAGGCGCACAGCCGCCGCCACGGGCCGCCATCGGCACCGCGCATCTCGATGAACTTCTTCAGCCGCACCTCGGGAAAGATCGTCGTCAGGTGGTCGGCCCAGTCGCTGAGCGTCGGCCTTTCGCCCGGCAGCGCGGGCAATTCGCCGTTCATGAATGCGCGAAACGACTGGCCCAGCGCGTCGATGTATTTGCCGTCGCGATAGACAAAATACATCGGCACATCGAGCGCGTATTGCACGTAATTCTCGAACCCGAAGCCGTCATCGAACACGAACGGCAACATCCCGGTGCGCGCTGCATCAAGATCGCGCCAGATCCGGCTGCGCCAGGATTTGTGGCCGTTGGGCTTGCCCTCAAAGAACGGCGAATTGGCGAACAGCGCTGTCGCCACCGGCTGCAACGCCAGTGCGACGCGCATCTTTTGCACCATGTCAGCCTCGGAACCGAAATCGAGGTTCACCTGCACCGTGCAGGTGCGCCGCATCATCTGCGTGCCATGCGTGCCAACACGCTGCATATAGGCGTCCATCAACTTGTAGCGGCCCTTGGGCATCAACGGCATCTCGTCATGCGTCCAGACCGGTGCGGCACCCAGCCCGATGAACCGCACGCCGATCTTGTCGGCGACCGATTTCACCTCGGCCAGATGCACATTCACCTCGTCGCAGGTCTGGTGGATCGTCTCGACCGGCGCGCCCGACAATTCCAGCTGCCCGCCCGGTTCCAGCGAGACATTGGCGCCGTCCTTGACCAGCCCGATGATCTTGTCGCCTTCCAGCACCGGTGCCCAGCCGAAGCGGTCGCGCAGTCCCTCAAGCACCGCTTCGATCGACCGTTCGCCCGCGTAGGGCAACGGCTGCAGCGTGTCCTTGCAATAGCCGAACTTCTCGTGCTCGGTGCCGATGCGCCAGTCAGCCTTGGGTTTGCAGCCCTGGGCCAGGTATTCGGCCAGCTGGCTTTCACGCTCGATCGGGCCGCCGCCGGATTGTGGAATGGACATGGGGAAAGGCTCCGATATGCGCGGGGTGCAAAGACCAAGACAGGTGCCGCCCGACCGGCGCGAAGTCAAGAGAGGCGACGATCAGGATTTGTGCCGGCCCAGATCACGAAACGATCAGGTCCGGTCGCGGCCATCGCGGCGGTGACCTGGCTGTAATCCACGCCCGGCAGCGCCGTCAGCGCATCGAAAAGACCATCCGCGCCGACCGCGTCGCCCGGTATGACTAGCGGCGCCGCCTCGGTGGAATGGAACACCCAGACGTGATCGCTGCCGACCGGCGCGGCAGCGCGTGTCACCACCTCGACCCGGACCAGCGCGTTGATCGACACCGCAGCGCCGCCACCGGGGCCGAAATAGGTGATCTGCCGCTCGTCGATCTCGACCACGCCCGGCCCCTGCCCGCCACCCGGAAACCGCGCCCGCCGGACACCTTCCCAGATCAGCGCGATCCCTGCCGGAATCGCCAGAAGCGACAGGTAGAACAGCGTGCCGAACGTCGTCAGAAGACCGTAGAGGCCCAGAGCCACGACGCCGAGACCGATCAGCGCCTCGCGCCAGCGCAGGATCGTGACCAGCAGTTCGGGGCGGATTAGGCCCTTCATGCGCCGTCTCGGTCCAGAGGGTGCCAGGGCAACTTTGCCGCTGACTCAGGCTCTGTGTGGGTGTCGTAGGGTGCCACCACCTCTTCAAAAGTCATCTCGGTGAAATCGCGGATCAATTCCAACTCCAGGCCTCGGCGGCGATAAAGACAGCCGCCCATCGTATCGTAGCGGTCCAGCGGCGGCTGCCAGCTGTCGCCTTCAAGCCACCTCTCGCGGATGTTGGGCGGCAGCGAAGCCCGCCGTCCGCGAATATCGGCAAGGCCGGTCTGATTGTCTTCGCTGGCCTGGGTGCGATAGAGCCGCTCGAGTCCGTCGTCGCTGCCGATGATATCGGCCCGCTCAGGCCCGCCTGCCACCCAATAATGGTGATCGTCGATAAAGCTGCCACCAGTGCCATACATCCCGCCGTCCGGGAACAGGGCGAGCGCCGTAAAATAGGGCGGGCGGCTGAGCACCATATAGCTGTCGCTCGCGTCGCTGTGCATGCGCCCGTCGTAGAGGAAATACATGAAGTGCTGCGCGTCGGGCGAGATCTGGCAACTGCCGGGAATGACCTGCCGCTTGATCCATTGGCCATCCTGGAATGTGTCGGTATCGGTATGCCACAGGATCATCCTGAACTGGCGGCTCGGCCCCTGCCTAAGGATTACTGCGCGTGATGCCTCGCGGGCGAAACACAGGTGCAGACGCACCACCGCCCTCACCGCCAATCCCCCAGCGCTGCCTGCCATAGCGCCAGCGCGGCCACGGCGGCGGTGTCGGCGCGCAGGATGCGCGGGCCAAGGCCGAGGGGCGTCACGAACGGCAGGGCCCCAAGCGTGGCGCGTTCATCTTCGCCGAACCCGCCCTCCGGCCCGAACAGGATCGCGCGGGGGCCGGCTTTGGCACCGCCAAAGCCGGGACCCCCGGAGGCCAGCGCCTCATCCGCCCAGTAGAGCTGCCGATCCTCGCTCCATCCCTCCAGCACCTTGTCGAGCCGCTGCAATTCGGCGACTTCGGGCACATAGGTGGCGCCACATTGCTCGGCGGCCTCCACCGCATGCGCGACCAGCTTGTCATGCCGGAACCGCTCGGCATTGGTGCGCCTTGTCTGCACCGGTAGAATCCGGGCTGCGCCCATCTCGACCGCCTTTTCGACGATGAAATCCATCCGTGCCTTCTTGATCGGCGCGAACATCAGCCAAAGGTCGGGCGGCGGTTGCAGCCCCCGGGTCTGTTCGCGGCAGATCAGCACACCGCGCTTCTTGCCCGCCTCGGCGACCTCGGCCAGCCACTCGCCCGAGCACCCGTCGAACAGCAGCACCTCGGCCCCCGCCGCAAGTCGCATCACCGCGAACAGGTAATGCGCCTGTGCCTGGCTCAGCGGCACCGGTTGCCCCTGCCCAAGGGGTTGGTCTACATAAAGCCTGATCTTCGCCACCATAGGGCCGAAGCTTATGTCGCAGACCACGCAAACTCCAGAGCCCGAGGGCCAGGTTGCCGATGCCGTCAGCGGCAATTGGGTCGACCGTATCGCGCCGCCGTTCGCCCGCCCCTATCTGCGGCTTTCCCGCGCCGACCGGCCGATCGGCACCTGGCTGTTGCTGCTGCCCTGTTTTTGGGGCGTGGCACTGGCCGCCGCCTCTGATCCGGACGGTGCGCGTCTCTGGGACCTCTGGATCGTCGGCGGCTGCGCCATCGGCGCGTTCCTGATGCGCGGTGCGGGCTGCACCTGGAACGATATCACTGACCGCGACAGCGACGGCGCCGTCGCGCGCACTAGATCGCGCCCGATCCCCGCAGGCCAAGTCAGCGTGAAACAGGCGCTGGCGTGGATGGTGGCGCAGGCGCTGCTGGCGGCGCTGATCCTGTTCACTTACAACCCCACCACCGTCGCCCTTGGCGTCGCCTCGCTGGCGTTGATCGCGGTCTACCCGTTCGCCAAGCGGTTCACCTGGTGGCCGCAGATATTCCTCGGCCTTGCCTTCAACTGGGGCGCGCTTCTGGCCTGGGCGGCGCATAGCGGCAGTCTCGGCTGGCCGCCGGTCCTTCTTTACGCGGCCGGCATCGCCTGGACGCTGTTCTACGACACGATCTACGCCCATCAGGACAAAGAGGACGACGCGCTGATCGGGGTGAAATCCACCGCCCGCCTGTTTGGTACCAGCACTCATGCCTGGCTCAGATGGTTCCTGGTGGTATCGGTGGTTCTGATGTCGCTGGCGGTGATCCTGGCCTTCGTGCCGCAGAACGCCAATCCGGTCAGGTTGACGCTTGCATTGGCGGGTGTCTGGGCCTTTGGCTGGCACCTTGCGTGGCAACTGGCGCGGCTCGATACCGAAAACCCCGCCGTCTGCCTGCGGCTTTTCCGCGCCAACCGCGATGCGGGCCTCTTGCCTGCGCTGTTTATCGCCGCCACGTTACTGGCATGATTGAACCTTGCCGCGCTGCCGCCTAAGCAGACCTGACCCTGCAACAACCCCTGCCCCGAGTCGCCATGATCCTGAGCCGCACCCTGCTACTGCCCATCGCGCTGATTTCCGCAGCCGCACTTGCCATCGGTACGGCGACGGTCGTCGTCGGCTCGATCGAGCGGCGCACGATGCAAGAAGTGCGCACGGCACTGGCGATGGAAGGCCAGGACTGGGTGCAGATCGCGGCCGATGGCCTGCTGTTGAACCTGACCGGCATGGCCGAGACCGAGGCGCTGCGCTTTCGCGCGCTGTCAATTGCGGGCACCGTTGTCGATACCGCCCGCGTCATCGACGCGATGGAGGTGCGGCCCGCTGCCGAGATGCGCGCGCCCGACTTTTCGGTCGAGGTGCTGCGCAACGACGACGGCGTGTCGCTGATCGGGTTGATCCCGGCAGGACAGGATCGCGATACGGTGGTAACCCGGATGACCGAACTGGCCGGCACCGGCACCGTCGCCGACATGCTGGAGACGGCCAATTACCCGGCCCCTCCGGGCTGGGACGCGGCGCTTGAGTTTGGCCTTGCGTCGCTGGCCCGCTTGCCGCGCTCGAAAATCTCGATCACCGCCAACCGGGTGACGATCACCGCGATCACCTCAAGTCGTGACGAAAAGGCCCGGCTCGAGGCCGAACTGGCGCGGCAAGTGCCACCGGGCCTGCGCCTGGCGCTGGAGCTTTCGGCGCCACGCCCGGTGATCACGCCGTTTACGCTGCGCCTGCTGATCGATGCCGGCGGCACCCGC
>JBBKVJ010000358.1:0-17214 GCA_037968375.1 Paracoccaceae bacterium
CGCGACCCTGCTGTTCGGGCTGACCAGATTGCTGCTACGAACTGGGATTATCAGCTGCCCTTCCGGACCCTTTCCGTGCGTGTGGGCGGTGATCCGAATCCGGTTGTGGTGAGCCTATCCAACGATGCAAAAGTTCTGGGTGCAAATCCCTGGATGGTGGAAGGCGTCACGATCTATTCGGTCAATGGCGAAGGGGTTGCGGATCAGGCGGCGATCATGGCGGCTGTCGCCCGGAACCCGACGCTGGGCGATGATCTTCTGATCACCGCGCCCGCGCAGATTCGTCCCGACCCGACGGCGCCATTCGAGCAGGTTACGCTGTCGCTGGCGTGGGCGCGCGACATCGATCTGATGAACGGCACATCGGTGCGCGCCGAACTGCAGGACGGCGCCTGGGTCACGACAGTGGTGGCGACCGACGATCTGCCGGACATCGGACTGCGGACCGGCGACATCATCCTGTCCGAGCATCAAAGCGAAATCGCGCTGGAGACACCGCTGAGCTTTGAGGACGTCATCGCATTTCTTGCCGGCGCGCAGTTACCGCAAGCCCATTTCAACGTGATGCGCGACGCCAAGCCGATGATCGCGACCTCGGATCTGACGCGCAGCGAGTAATCCGGCCGAGGACAGCGCCGGATTTCGGCTTGGGTTTTGCCGCAAGGACAAACCCGAAATGCCTGTCTGCACAGGGGTTTAATCCAGTTTGAGCGGCCGCAGTGTTCCGCTTTGGTTCGTCGCTACTGGCCGACCGGGTTTTTTGTGCTAAATTGGTCATGATGAAGGGCGCTTGCGACCGGCGGTCGAAGGGTCCGGGGAAAGTTCGGCATCAGGCTGAGGGGCGCGCGAAAATGGGCCGCGATACGACGATCCGGAATATGTGGAATGTCGCTTCCGATCTGGAAAACGATGACGCCGGGGATGTTGCCGGTCCCGGCAAAGATCGCGCCGAGGGGCCACCTGGCCGCGAGCTGCCAAGTCAGGATGTGACACCGCAGCGCCGTTCGGGCCGGGTCAAGACCCGGCTACTTGGGGTCGATCATTCCAACGGAGCTTTGGAAACCATCGAGTCGATGAAAGCCGTCAGCCCGGCTGAGCAGGTGCGGTTTGCGGTCGGCTGGCTGGCCGTCGTTGCCGGACCGGGCACCGGCGCCGCCTTTGCACTTGGCGCGGGCGTCTCGCAGATTGGTCGCAGCGACGATCAGGCGATCAGCCTTGATTTCGGCGATCTCAGTATCTCGCGCGATGGTCACGCGTTCGTGGCGTTCGACCCTGAGACCAAGCAGTTTTTCATCGGCCACGGCGGCAAAGCCAATCTGGTGCGCCTGAACGGCAAGCCGGTGCTCAGCACAGAAACCATGGCGCATGGCGACCGGATTCGGATCGGCGAGACGACGTTGATGCTGGCCGCCCTTTGTGGCGCCGATTTCGCCTGGGCTGCGGGCGACGCCTAAGCAAGTCTGGCCGACGATCAGGGCTGTGCCATTTGCCGTGCCGGGTGGCGCGGTATCGTGCGCATCAACAAAGCCGCGGCCCCGCTGCAAAGCAGGACGCCAATCGCCAGCGGTACGGGCGTGCCATCGAAGGCAAGCCCGATCGGCGCGGCAATGAAGACAGCGGTCACGGTCGACAGCGATCCGACCAGCGAGGCGGCCATGCCCGCGATGTGGCCGACCGGCTCCATCGCCAGTGCGTTGACGTTGCCGAAGGTCAGCCCGGCCATGAAGAAGACGCTGGTGGTCCAAGCGATATACGCCGGGAAATAGGCCCAGTCTGGCCAGAGCCCGGCCAGCGTCAGCGCCGCGAAGGCCGCTGCCGCGACGGTCTGGGCCGCGAAGGTCGCGGTGATGACCAGGCGCATGCCGAGACGCATCACGATGGCCGCGTTCAACAGGCTGCCGGTGCCCGCAAGAACCGCGATTAGCGCGAACCAAAGCGGAAAGCTGTCGCCGCGCCCGAAAGTCAGGTCGAAAATCTGCTGGGTCGACGACAGGGTGGCGAACAGCGCGCCGAAGCCCAGCGTCTGCACTGCGATCGAGGTGACGATCAGCCGGTTGGTCAGAATCTCGCGGGTCGCGGCCCAAAGCGGTCCGGCGCGCATCGGACGGCGCGCTTCGGGCGGGTGGGTCTCGGGTTGCCGCAGCCAGAGCCATGTGGCCGAGGTCAGCGAAAACGCCACGAATGCGCCGAATATGCCGCGCCAGCCGAAGCCTGCGATGATAAACGATCCCATCAGCGGTGCGATGGCCGGGACCAGCGTGAAGACCATCATCGCGAAACTGACCACGCGGGCCATCTGGCGGCCCGCGTAAAGATCGCGGACCATCGCCAGCGAGACGACCCTGGGCCCGGCGGCCCCCAGCCCCTGGATGACCCGCGCCGCCAGCACCATCTCAAGCGACTGCGCCGCCCAGGCCAGGCTGGCGCCGAGGATGTAGAGGGCTGCACCCCATAGGATCACCCGTTTGCGCCCGAAGGCGTCGGAGATCGGTCCGGCCAGAAATGTCCCCACCCCCATGCCAAGGACGAAGCTGGTCAGGATCAGCTGCGCCTTGTTGGGGTCAGTCGGGGTCAGCTCGGCGACGATTTCCGGAAATGCGGGAAGCATCGCGTCGATGGAGAACGCGATGGTGGCGAACAGCATCGCCGTCAGTGCGATGAATTCGGTCTGGCCGAGGGGTTTTGTGGGGGTCATGCCGAACACCGCCGAGTGCCGCTGGCGACCGGTCTACCGTAGCAGTCCGCGTCGCCACAGCTTGGCAGGTGGCGACGGACCGCCGCGATCATGCGCGGATTTGCTCGGATATCTCGTCGATCAGCTGCGCCCACAGCTCGGGCGGCTGGGCGCCGGGGACCACGTGCTGGTTGGCGATCAAGAAGGTCGGCACGCCGGACACGCCGCGTTCGCGGGCACTGGCGTCGCGGGCACGGATGTCATCAAGGTCGGCGTCGCTGGCCAGCAACCGCCGCGCCATCGCCGCGTCCATGCCGACCGCATCGGCGATGTCGGCCAGCGTGTCGCGGTCGCCGATATCGCGGCCTTCCTTGAAATACGCCGTGAAAAGCGCCGAGACGACCGCCGTTTGCCGCCCCTCAAGCCCGGCCCAATGGATCAGGCGATGCGCGTCGATGGTGTTGGGCGTGCGCGGGATCGACGCCCAGTCGATCTCGATGCCGCTGTCGCGGGCGGCTTCGTCGACACGGGCATAAACCTCGGCCGCCTGCGTCTTGCCGCCGAATTTGGTTTCCAGATAGGCGCGCCGGTCGATGCCTTCGGGCGGCATCTCGGGGTTCAACTGGAACGGATGCCATTCGATCTGGAACGGGTGGTCGGGCCGTTGTTCCAGCGCCCGGTCCAGCCGCGCCTTGCCGATCATGCACCACGGGCAGATCGGATCGGAAATGATGTCCAGCTTGACCATATGCGGCCCCCTATCGGCGTGTTCCGGTGTTATCGCAAGGCAGTACCGGCACAACGCCTCCGGAGCCCGGGAGGCTTGTAGCGTGCAAGGCGGATGGAGGCAAAGGCTGAAACCGCAGCCTTGGGATCACATGGCCAGACCGGCGACGTTGCCGCTGTGCGCTGCGCGACCGGCGATCAGGTTCGGCCGACCGGATTCTGGGTCTTGTTGTCGTCGCCAAACCGCGCGTCGTCGTCCGACGGGTCTTCGCCCGCAGGCACGTAATCGCCCGCGTCGGTGATCGAGGCGTTGTCATGGTGTGGGTCGGTGATCACGTCGGCGGGCATCTCACCTTGCAGGAAGGTGGCGATATCGTCGCGCACCGCTGCCTGATCCTGACCGGTCAGCGAGGCGATGTAGTGCTGAAACGCACGCTCTTCGCCCGCGATGTTGATCAGCCGGTTCTCGTCGGCCTCGGGCCAGCGCTGCAAGATCGGGGCGTGAAACGCCGACCAGTTCGATTGCACATCATTCCACCGCATCGCTGTCTCCCAAGTTGCCTCGAGAGGTCAATGCGGGGCGATGCGGCCGGGTTCCGGTCTAGCGCGAAGTTTCGGTCAGGCGACGCCGGACGTAGCCATCGACGTTGCCGATCAACTGCTCCATATGCGGGTCTTCGAAGAAATGGCCCGCACCCTCGACCTCGGTATGGGTGATGGTTATGCCCTTTTGCTCGTGCAGCTTGTCCACCAGGCCCTTGACGTCCTTTGGCGGTGCCACCCGGTCGGACAGACCGTTGATGACAAGGCCCGAGGCGGGGCAGGGTGCCAGGAACGAGAAGTCATACATGTTGGCGGGCGGGGCGACGCTGATAAAACCCGAAATCTCGGGCCGGCGCATCAACAGCTGCATGCCAATCCAGGCGCCGAAGGAAAACCCCGCAACCCAGCAATGCTTGGCGTTCTGGTTCATCGATTGCAGGTAGTCGAGTGCCGAGGCGGCATCGCTAAGCTCGCCGATGCCCTGATCGTATTCGCCCTGACTGCGGCCGACGCCGCGAAAGTTGAAGCGCAGGACGGTGAAGCCCATCTTGTAGAACGCATAATGCAGATTGTAGACGACGCGATTGTTCATCGTGCCGCCAAACTGCGGATGCGGGTGCAAGACGATGGCGATCGGTGCGTCACGGTCTTTTTGCGGGTGGTAGCGTCCTTCGAGCCGACCCTCGGGGCCGGGGAAGATGACTTCGGGCATGAAATTCCGCCTCTTTCGCTCTTCGCCCGCGTTTCTTGACGAATTCGCTCGGGCAATTTAGAAGTGTTCTAAACAGGCACGCCGGAGGACCCGGCGGTCGCATGGGAAGTAAGCGCCCGCATGGCGGCAGTCAACGCAATAGGGCGAGGTGAACTGTGAAACTGAGCACGAAGGGCCGGTATGCGATGGTGGCATTGGCCGATCTGGCGGATCAGCCTGCCGAGGCGCTGATCTCGCTGGCCGAAATTTCGCGGCGTCAGGACATCTCGCTGCCCTATCTGGAGCAGTTGTTCGTCAAGTTGCGCCGAGCGGGTCTGGTCGATTCGGTGCGCGGGCCGGGTGGCGGCTACAAGCTGGCGCGCGCACCCGAGGCGATCCGGATCAGCGAGATACTGGAAGCGGTGGACGAGACGGTCAGCGCCTTGCACGAAGGTGCCGGTGCGACCGGTGCGCATTCCGGCAGCCGCGCGCAAAGCATGACCAACCGGCTGTGGGAGAATCTGTCGGCCAATGTCTATGTGTTCCTGCACCAGACGCGGCTGTCGGATGTGGTGAAGAACGGCCTGATGCCGTGCCCTGCGGTGCCGACGCTGTTCACCGTGGTGGATGAGCCATGACGGGCCGCGTCTATCTTGACTGGAATGCCACAGCGCCATTGCGGGCCGAGGCCCGCACGGCGATGGCGGCGTCGTATGACATCGTCGGTAACCCCTCGTCGGTTCACGCCGAAGGCAGGGCGGCCAAGGCAATCGTCGAGCGGGCGCGCGAGCAGGTGGCTGTGGCGGTGGGTGCGAAACCTGCCGAGGTGATTTTCACCTCTGGCGCGACCGAGGCGGCGCGGGTGCTGGGCGATATGCCCGAGGGCCACGATGTGTTCGTGCAAGACACCGCGCATGACGCGCTTTGGGCGCATCTGGACCTGTCACATCAGCGCGCACATCCGCAGGGTCCGGGGCACATCTTGGCGATGGGCTTGGCCAATGGCGAAACCGGCGTCATCACCGATCCGCCAGAGAAAATCGAAGGGCAATGGCCCTATGGATCACGGGCGCGGGCCGACTGGCTGATGCTGGACGTGACGCAGGCTGTCGGGCGGATGCCCTTTGCCTTTGGCTGGAGCGGTGCCGATTTCGCGGTGCTGTCGGCGCACAAGCTGGGCGGGCCGAAGGGCGTGGGCGCCTTGATCCTGCGCGAGGGTCTCGATATCTCGCCACTCAGCATCGGCGGCGGGCAGGAAAAGGGGCGCCGGTCGGGGACAGAGAATGTCGCCGGGATCGCCGGGTTCGGGGCGGCAACCGAGGCTGCAATGCGCGATCTGGAGCGTGGGATCTGGGACGGGGTGGCTGAGATCCGCGATAATATGGAGGCGGCTCTGGCATCCTCGGCAAAAGAGACTATTTTTGTCGGGAAAGACATGGCACGTCTGCCCAACACCGCGTGCTTTGCCACGCCGGGCTGGAAGGGCGAGACCCAGGTGATGCAGATGGACCTTGCCGGGTTCGCGATCTCTGCGGGATCGGCCTGTTCCTCGGGAAAGGTGCGCGAAAGCCGGGTGTTGCGGGCGATGGGCTTTGACCCGCAGGTTGCCGGGTCGGCGATCCGGGTGTCGATCGGCCCGACGACGACCGAAGATGAAGTCATGCGGTTCGCCGACGCCTGGGGTGCTGCATATCGGAAACGCGGCCAGCGGGCCGCTTGAGGAAAGGGGTTCAAGCCCTTGAATATCGAGAACAAAGATCATGGCGCTGCGGTTCTGGAAACCGAGGTTCGCGAGGGTGTGGACCGCGAAACGGTGGAAACCGTGCAGTCGATGGGCACCTACAAATACGGCTGGGCCACCGATATCGAGATGGAATATGCGCCGAAGGGTCTGTCGGAGGATATCGTCCGGCTGATCTCGGAAAAGAACGAAGAGCCGGAATGGATGCTGGACTGGCGTCTGGCCGCCTATCGGCGCTGGGTGCAGATGGTCGAGCCCACCTGGGCGATGGTCGACTATCCGAAAATCGACTATCAGGACCAATATTATTACGCCCGGCCAACAAGTATGGCGGTCAAGCCGAAGTCGTTGGACGAGGTCGATCCCAAGCTGTTGGCGACCTATAAAAAGCTGGGTATTCCGCTGAAGGAACAGATGATCTTGGCGGGTGTCGAAGGGGCGGAAGACGTGCCCGCCGAAGGCCGCAAGGTGGCGGTCGATGCGGTGTTCGATTCTGTGTCCGTCGGCACCACGTTTCAGGCCGAGCTGAAGAAGGCGGGCGTGATCTTCTGTTCGATCTCCGAGGCGATCAAGGAACATCCCGACCTGGTGAAGAAATACCTCGGCACCGTCGTGCCGCAGTCCGACAACTTCTTTGCGACGCTGAATGCGGCGGTCTTTTCCGACGGCTCTTTCGTCTACATCCCGCCCGGCACCCGCTGCCCGATGGAGCTGTCGACCTATTTTCGCATCAACGCTGAAAACACCGGCCAGTTCGAGCGCACGCTGATCATCGCCGACAAGGGCGCCTATGTGAGCTATCTTGAGGGTTGCACCGCGCCGAAGCGCGATATCGCGCAATTGCATGCGGCGGTGGTGGAACTGGTGCTGCTGGAGGATGCCGAGATCAAGTATTCGACCGTGCAGAACTGGTATCCGGGTGATGAGGAAGGCCGCGGCGGCATCTACAACTTCGTCACCAAGCGGGCCGATTGCCGGGGTGATCGGTCGAAGGTGATGTGGACTCAGGTTGAGACCGGATCGGCGATCACCTGGAAGTACCCGTCGTGCATCTTGCGCGGCGACGACAGCCAGGGCGAGTTCTATTCGATCGCCATCGCCAACAACATGCAGCAGGCCGATACCGGCACAAAAATGGTGCATCTGGGCAAGCGGACGAAATCGCGGATCGTCTCGAAGGGGATTTCGGCGGGCCGCGCGCAAAACACCTATCGCGGGCTGGTCTCGATGCACCCCAAAGCCAAGGACAGCCGCAATTACACGCAATGCGACAGCTTGCTGATCGGCAGCGACTGTGGCGCGCATACGGTGCCCTATATCGAGGTCAAGAATAACTCGAGCCGGGTCGAGCATGAGGCCACGACCTCGAAGGTCGATGAGGATCAGCTGTTCTATTGCCGTTCGCGCGGCATGGACGAGGAAGAGGCGGTGGCGCTGGTGGTGAACGGATTCTGCAAGGAGGTGCTGCAGGCGTTGCCGATGGAGTTCGCCATGGAGGCGCAGGCCCTGGTCGCGATCTCGCTTGAGGGGAGCGTGGGGTGAGTATGGACGGCGCTGCCAGTCAGGACGCGCTATCGGCGCTTTGGGCGATGTGGCCAGATGCCGTGCCCCTGCATGTCGTCGATGTGGGCGCCAACCCGATCGAGGGGGATGCGCCCTACAAGGCCCTGCTGCAGCGTGGGTATTGTACGGTGACGGGTTTCGAGCCGCAGGCCGAGGCGCTTGCCGCGCTGGACGCGAAGAAATCCGACCGCGAGACCTATTTGCCCGACGCACTGGGCGACGGCAGAGCCGCGACGCTTTACCAGTACCGACAAAGCGGCTTTACCTCGCTTTTCCCGATCCGCGCAGAGGCAGTGGCGCTGCTTGGTTGGCGACATATGACCCGAGAGGTTGCGCAGCATCCGCTGATTACCCGGCGGATGGATGAAATTGATGAACTGAGGCAGGTCGATTTTCTGAAGATCGACGTGCAGGGCAGCGAGCTTGCTATCATCTCGAATGGCTCGGAAAAGCTGGCACAGGCTGTGGCGGTTCAGACCGAAGTTCGGTTCTTGCCGCTTTATCAGGGTGAACCCGCATTCGGCGATCTGGATGCCGAGCTGCGGCGGCAGGGCTTTCAGTTTCACGACTTCGCGCATCTCAAGCGCGTGGCGCCGAAATCGCCAAGCCAGACGCTGCTGCGGCCAAGGGTAAACCGCCAGGTGGTTGATGGCGATGCCTGGTATATCCGCGATCTGACAAATTTGGCCGCGATCAGCGCGGCACAGTTGTTCCGGCTGGCGATCCTGGCCGAGGCCGTGCTGAGGAGCCCGACGATAGCCCTGTTCTGTCTCGATACGCTGGTCGCACGTGGAGCCGTCGCGACGTCAGATATGGCGCGCTACACGGCACTTCTGCCTGCGCAGATGCTACGGTGATGACGATGCGCCCGATCATCGCTATTCGCACCCACCAGTGGACCGAAGAAGAGGAACGCCTCTTCGCCTTGCTTCGCGACGTTCCGGGGCACGATCTGGTGGTGGTGTTTCACAACCGTCCGGACGGATTGAAGCTGCCGCTCGACGTGATCGACATCAATGATGACTGGCTCACCGAGCATCGGCTGAGCCCGGTGCGGGACTGGGGTTGGCGCTGCGGCGATTACTTTTACTACGCATTGCGTCTGGCGCGCCCGGATTACACGCATTACTGGCTGGTTGAACCGGATCTGTATTTCTCGGGCGAGCCGGGCGGTTTCTTCGGCCGATTTGAGGCTGTGACGACCGACGCCTTGGGCTACGGACTGAAACGCATGGAGGGTCGGACGCCCTATACGCGCGGGCTTACCGGTGTGGCCCACCACAAGGCGCTTTTTCCACTGACCCGGCTATCCGGTGACGCGCTAGACAGGCTTTTGCCGAGGCGGCAGGAGTATTCGGATGTTCCGCGCGCGCCCCGGTTCTTTACCAATGAAGAGGTGTTCGTGTTCTCTCATGCCGTTGCAGACGGTGACCTTACGACGGGTCGGCTGGAGGACGTCGCCCCAGAGTGGTTCGAAGGTGTCAGATTCGCGCCCAGCCCCGACATGCTGGCCGAGGTTCTCGATGAAAAGAGTTTACCTGAGGGCCGCATTTTTCACCCGGTGCGCGCCCGCGCGGCATTCAAAAACGCTATTGCCACAAGGTTGGCTGGCAGCCATTTTTTCTTTCTCAACAACGTTTTAGAGGCTCTTGCGCTGATGAGCCAAGAAGAACTTGAGGAGATGGCGGAAGCGGCCGGACAAAAAATCCTGACGCAGCTGGAATACGTTCATCAAAGATCGCTGCGCGCGGCAAGACGCAGAGATCGACAGGCATCGCAGGTATCAAAGTGAGCGTTCCGGCGCATTCCATCGCTTCGCCTGCCGGATATCGGAGTTCTGTGCGATCACAGTTGAATCCGAGAAATTCCATGAGCCTGCCGCTATTTCGACATGGTCGCCAATTATCCCGTTCTGCAACGGGGTGTGGAGGGCATGGCCTTGGCGATGATGAGCGGCACAGACGAGCAGCAGCGTGGCTTCAAGGATCGGCTGGGCCGAATCTCGAAGGGCGGCACGCATACCACGCGTCATGTGCATGTCGGACCAGTGGAAGAGGCAGTGACGGGCCGCAAGGGCAAGGCCCGCGACCGGACGATCCGCTTAGAACGCAAGCGCGGCTTTTTCAGCGAAATGTTCATCGTGCCGATGGCACTGGTCGCCGGAATGCTAGCGGTTCTTGCAGCGCGGGTTCTGGGCTTTCACTACCTTCTGGAATTCGAGATGCTGAACGCCACGATTGCCGGCCTTGGCGGACTGACGTTCGCGGTTGGTGCGATGGCCATCGTGCTGCTGTTGGCGTTCCGTTCGGTGTTTCGGCTGAAAGGCGGCGCGCGTGGCAAGGCAGTGCTGGTGGGCTTTCTCGGGATGAGCCTGTTCGAAGACCTGCTGGTGGTTCGCGCGCCCGAGTTGTTCGCGATGATCTATTCCGACACCTATGTCGCCAACCTGATCGCGGTTGTCGCCACCTAGGGCACGCGCCAAAACGCCTGCCCGCCACGCTTGCGCATGGCAAGTGCCTCGCATCCAGCCCTGATGGGTCCCCGACCCGCCCTTGCGTTTTTGCCCGAATGGGTCGAAGGCGTGGGGCAAATGTCGATCCTGTTGCGGGGTATCTTGATCACTCTCTGACCGGCGTTCATGCCGATCGGAACCCTTCTTTGGGGGCGCGGCCTTTTGGGCGCGTGTCCTCGCGCAGCCATACTCAATGAGGAAATCATGCTGAAAATCAACAATCTGCACGTCAAGCTGGAAGAAGAAGACAAGGCGATCCTCAAGGGTGTCGATCTGACGGTCGAGGCGGGCCGCGTGCATGCGATCATGGGGCCGAACGGGTCGGGGAAGTCGACGCTGTCCTATGTGTTGGCCGGGCGTCAGGGCTATGTCGTGACCGATGGCACCGCCGATCTGGACGGTGCGAACCTTCTGGAGATGGAGCCGGAAGAGCGCGCCGCGGCGGGGCTGTTCCTGGCGTTCCAATACCCGGTCGAGATCCCCGGCGTCGGCAACATGACGTTCCTGCGCACCGCTGTGAACGCACAGCGCAAGGCGCGCGGCGAGGATGAGATGAGTGCCACCGAGTTCCTGAAAGTGATCCGCGAAAAGGCCAAGGCGCTGAATATCGACGCCGAAATGCTGAAGCGGCCGGTGAACGTGGGATTCTCGGGCGGCGAGAAAAAGCGCAACGAGATTCTGCAGATGGCGATGCTTGAGCCGAAGATGTGCATCCTGGACGAGACGGATTCGGGTCTTGACGTCGATGCGATGCGGCTGGTGGCTGACGGCGTCAACGCGCTGCGCGATGCAGGGCGCGGGTTTCTGGTGATCACGCATTACCAGCGGCTTCTGGACCACATCAAACCCGACGTCGTCCACATCATGGCGGACGGGCGGATCGTGAAATCGGGCGGGCCGGAACTGGCGCTGGAAGTCGAGGAAAACGGCTACGGCGATATCCTGTCGGAGGTGGCGTGATGGCGGCGCCTATGGCGAAACCGAACCCTGCGGACGCGCGGATCGCGGGTCTGACCCTGCCCGAAGGCGGTGCCTGGGCCGGTGAGGCACGTCGCGCGGCTTTGGAGCGGCTGCGCGGTATGGGCCTGCCGGGGCGGCGTGACGAATACTGGAAGTATACCGATCCGAGCAGCCTGACCGCTGTCGATGCCGCTCCGGCGGCGCGGTTCGAGACCGAGGAGGCGCCGGCGTTCGACGCGGTCGAGCGGCTGAAGATCGTCTTCATCGACGGTATCTTTGACGCTGAGGCCTCGGACGATCTGGCTTTGGCCGGGATCGAAATCGAGCTTCTGGGGCAGGCGGCCTCGCGTGATATCCACTGGGCCAAGGACATCTACGGTGTGCTTGAGGCGCGCGGGCAGGTGCCGGTGGCGCGTCCGCTGGCGGCGCTGAATACCGCCCTCGCGACAGAGGGCGTGCTGATCCGGGTGACCGGCAAGGCGGAGCGGCCGGTTTCACTTGTCTATCACCACGTCTCGGACACCTCGGACGCAACCCTGCATCATGCGGTCAAGCTGGAGGCGGGCGCCAAGCTGACGCTTCTGGAAAGCGGCCCGGGGGCGGCGCGGTTCAACAGTTGCCTTGAGGTCGAGGTGGCCGAAGGTGCCGCCTTTCATCATATCCGCCTGCAGGGCCGCGATCATGAACGCCGCGCGGCGACGCATATCTTCACCCGGATCGGGGTGGGCGCCACGTTCAAAAGCTTTACCCTGACCGCCAATGGGCGGCTGACCCGCAACGAGGCGGTAATCGAGATTGCCGGCGACAATGCCGTGGCTCATATCGCGGGCGCCAGTGTCGGCGACGGCGATTTCCACCATGACGATACCATTTTCGTGACCCATGATGCGGTGGGTTGCGAAAGCCGTCAGGTGTTCAAGAAGGTGCTGCGCAACGGTGCCACGGGCGTGTTTCAGGGCAAGATTCTGGTCAAGAAGGGCGCCCAGAAGACCGACGGCTATCAGATCAGTCAGGCGCTGCTTCTGGACGAGGACAGCCAGTTCCTGGCCAAGCCAGAACTGGAAATCTACGCCGACGATGTGGTCTGCAGCCACGGCTCGACCACCGGTGCGATCGACGAGACGGCGCTGTTCTACCTGCGCTCGCGCGGGGTGCCCGAGGCCGATGCGAGCGATCTTCTGGTGTTGGCGTTCATGGCCGAGGCGCTGGAAGAGATCGAGGACCCGGCACTGCGCGACGATATCCAGGCCCGGCTTGAGGGCTGGCTGGCCCGCAGGCGACGCTGATGGCTGTCTCGACCGAGATCATGCGCAGCTGGCGCGGGCCGAGGGCCTCGATCCGGCGGCAGTTGGACGGCGGCGTGACCGAGCCACGCCTGCTGAGCTATCTGCTGATCGCCACGATCCTGATTATTGTGGCGCAGGCGCCGTCCTTGGCGCGTCAGGCGCATTTCCAACCCGAACAGCCGTTCGAAGTCAGGATGTTCGGCGCGATGATGGGCATTTTGGCGTTTCTGCCGCCGTTTTCCTACCTGCTGGCCGCGTTGTCGCATCTTGTTGCGCGCGGACTGGGCGGGCAGGGCAGTTGGCGGGGTGCGCGTCTGGCCCTGTTCTGGACGCTTCTGGCCATTGCGCCGGGGTTCTTGTTCCACGGCCTCGTTGCGGGCTTTATCGGGCCGGGACCGGCGCTGACGCTGACAGGGGCACTGCTGCTGTCGGGATTTCTGGCGCATTGGCTGCTGTCATTGGCCGAGGCGGAAGAGATCGGAGCCCTCCGATGACAGCACCGGCAACCCCAGGCCAATACCTTCGGCTTTTAATCCGCCACCCCGATCAGGCGGCGCATGAGATCGTGGCGCTGGGGGTGCCGATGCGTGCCCTCTGGATCGGGTTCTGGCTGTTCTCGATCCTCAGCGCCATTCTTGTGGCTTTGCACGCCCGCGCGATACTGGCATCCAGCGACATGTCGACCTTTCCGCCCGGTTTCGCCGAGATGCTGGCCGTGGCGCGCGACAGCCCACTGGGCGTGGCGCTGGGTCAGGCGATACTGTTCTTTTTGCTGTTGCAGGTGCTTGACAGGGTTGGCCGCGCGATGGGCGGGCAGGGCGATTTTCGCGGTGCATTGCAGATCATCGTGCTGGTCCTTGGCGTCAGTTCGGCGCTGATGGCCGGGCAGCTTCTGGGCATCCTTATGATACCGATACTGGCAACCGTGCTCGGCTTTGGGTTTCTGGTGTTTCTGGTCTGGCACGTGCCGGGGCTGGTGATGGGTCTGCATGGGTTTCAAAGCCGGATCGCGGTTTTCGCGATGATCGTTTTCAGCTTTCTCCTGATCGAGACCGGCCTATCTCTTGTCGCGGGCCTCATTCGCGCCGTGCTGACCTGAGGAGATGGAGATGTATGACGTCAATGCCATACGGCGCGATTTCCCGATCCTGTCGCGGCAGGTGAACGGCAAGCCGCTGACCTATCTTGACAATGGCGCCTCGGCGCAAAAGCCGCAGGCGGTGATCGACGCGGTGACGCAGGCCTATTCTATGGAATATGCCAATGTTCACAGAGGGTTGCATTATCTATCGAATCTCGCCACCGAGAATTACGAGGCGGTGCGTGGCAAGATCGCGCGATTTTTGGGCGCGCCCAGCGAGGATGAGATCGTCTTTACCAGCGGCACCACCGAGGCGATCAACCTTGTCGCCTATGGCTGGGCGATGCCGCGCCTTGAGGCGGGTGACGAGATCGTGCTGAGCGTGATGGAGCATCACGCCAACATCGTGCCCTGGCATTTCTTGCGCGAACGTCAGGGTGTGGTTCTGAAATGGGTCGAGCCCGACGCGGCGGGCGATCTGTCAGCGGACCAGATTCTGGCCGCCATCGGGCCCCGCACCCGGCTGATCGCGATCACCCAGATGTCGAATGTTTTGGGCACCAAGGTGGATGTGGCGGCGATCTGCCGGGGCGCGCGCGACAAGGGCGTGCCGGTGCTGGTCGACGGGTCTCAGGCCGCCGTGCACATGCCGGTTAACCTGGCCGAGATGGCTCCGGAGTTCTACGCGATCACCGGCCACAAGCTCTATGGCCCCAGCGGGTCGGGTGCGATCTATATCGCCAAGGAACGGATGGCCGAGATGCGCCCGTTCCTGGGTGGCGGCGACATGATCCGCGAGGTGGCGCGCGATCACGTCACCTACAACGACCCGCCGATGAAGTTCGAAGCCGGAACACCCGGCATCGTGCAGCAGATCGGTTTTGGCGCGGCGCTGGATTACCTAAGCGGGATCGGCATGGCCGAGATTGCGGCGCATGAGGAGCGGTTGCGGGACTACGCGCGCGACCGGTTCGCCGGGCTGAACTGGCTGAACCTGCAGGGCACGTCAAAGACCAAGGGCGCTATCTTTTCGTTTACCATGGCGGGCGCGGCGCATGCGCATGACATCTCGACCATCCTCGACAAGAAGGGCGTCGCGGTTCGTGCCGGGCACCATTGCGCGCAGCCCCTGATGGCGCATCTGGGCGTGACCGCGACCTGCCGCGCGTCCTTTGGGCTGTACAACACCGAGGCCGAGGTCGACGTTCTGGTCGAGGCGCTGGAACTGGCGCACGAGTTGTTCGGCTGAAAGCCGGGGCGCCGGGGCGCGCGCCTGCCTTGCTCAGAACCGGAAGTTGATCGCCAGCGCCGCGCCGGTGTCGTAGCTGCCCGAACGATTGCCGTAGTTGTCGGAATGCTGCAGCTCGATCCGTAGATCGCTGAGACGCCCCAGCGGCATGTCATAGCCGATGGCGAAGTCAACCTGACGCTGGGTCGGCGCAAGGTCGATGAAGGTATCGCTGAAGACGATCTTGCCATCGTCCGACATCACCGGCAGCGATACCGAGGCCGCTCCGGATTTCACCGTTGTCGGCAGGCCCACCGACAGCGATAGCCGGTCACCGTCTTTAAAGACGCCACGGCGGCCGATCTCGGCGGAGAAGCTGTCAAAGCCGACAAGGCTGATGCGGCCGATAGCGGTCGGGCGCGAGAAATCCGCCATGCCCATCTCGGCACTCACCCCGAAGAAGGCGCCACTGTCGAAATTGCGCGACAATGTCAGGCTTGCACTGACCATATCGGCGCCGCCGCCATCCTCGGCGGCAAAGCCCATCAGGCTGCCATCGTCGCGCGCCACCTTCAGCCCCAAGTCGAGCCGCGTCGGCCCGTCCAGTAGCGGCTGGCTGAGCGCCACGCCGAACCGGTCGGCGGTGGTGCCTTCGCCCGGCAGTAAAAGCTCGACACCCTGACCGGTTTCGGCATCAGTCAGCGACAGGCTGCGGCCCTGATGATCGGCGAAGAGGCTGGGGCGGCTGCTGTGCAGTTTTGCTGGCGCCAACACGCTGGCCATCATTTTGGAGCCAAGAGGGGCGGGTTCAGAGGCTGCGGCCATCGTGTCGCCCGGCACCTTGAATTGGCCCGCAAAGCTGTCTTCGGCTGCGAAGTTGACAGAGGCCAGCGCCGTGCCGACCGCGTCACCCATCGCGACACCCGACGTCATCTGCAGGCTGTCGATCGACGCCTTGCTGCCGTCCGCCATCATCATCCCGACCTGACCGATCGGCAGAAGGGCCGCGCGCAGATCCAGAAAGCCGTGACCGTAGAGTGTGGAATAGTCGTGGAAAAATCCGGTTGTCAGTTCCACCTGGCCTGCCGAGGCAAAGCCTGTGAAGCTGTTATCGGCCGAGGCCAGCAGCCGCAACCGCAACTGGTGCGGCGTGAGCGTCGGAAACGCTTCGGCCAGCAGGGCCAGCGCGCCCGACACCATCGGTGTTGCGAAGGACGAGCCGATGACCTGTTCGTAGGTCGTATCGGAGACGGCGTTGGCGGCATACCAGAAGCCGTCGGCCAGAAGGCACCAGCGCGCCGCCTCGAAACAGGCCGACGACACCAGCGCCACCCCGGTGATGTCGTTCTGGGTGTAGATCGGCACCGCATTGGCCACCGCCAGCCAGCCGGCATGCAGCGCGGGCTCGAACAATGGCAGCGCCTCCATCAGCCCGGCCCGGGTGTTCGTCGCGGTGTTCGTCACCGCGAAGACAACGACGCCTTCGGCGGTATAGTCCCGGAGGGCGTTCAGGTAGGAGATGCCATAGGGGTCGGTCACGAAGAACGCGTTGAACGAGTTCTGCGTGGCGGAGGAACCGGTGAAGCCCCAGGAGTTGTTCTGTATCCAGACCTCATTCTGCAGTGCCCACCGGGTGGCAAGTGCGGGGTCATCCCAATTGCCGAAGGAAAGATTGGCGCCTGGCGCCACCCCGATCATCGTCGCCGAATTGCCGGCCGCAACCGAGGCGACCATGGTGCCGTGATCGTCGACAGCGGGGTTGCCGACCGCGGAATTGGTCTTGCCCGCGAAAGCCTCGTGCGATTGGCGAAAGCCGGCATCGACGATTGCGATGGTCTGCCCGGCACCGGTTAGCCCGACAGCATGCGCGTATTCGACCCGCGCCGAGGCCAGCGGATAGCTCAGGTAATTGCCGGCCTCGTTATTGGGCGTGCGGGGTTGGTCGGCCAGGGTCACAAAGCCGCGCTGCACCAGATAGCGCGCGACGTTGTTCCGCAGGTTTGCAGCGGCCGCCTCGAAGGCCGCGAAGGATTGCACGAAGCCAAGGCCCAGCGTGTTCGGATTGGTATCCGGGGCGGGGTTGTTGGGGTCGATCCCCACCGTGGTATCGCCACCATCGCCGCCGCCGCCACAGGCCGCAAGAAAGAGAAACCCCGCGATAACCGGCGTGCGTGCGGTTCGTCTGGTGATCCTGTACATGGGGTGCTTC
>JBBKVJ010000359.1:0-16301 GCA_037968375.1 Paracoccaceae bacterium
GTCCCTGACCCCGCCCAGCCCGGCAATCGGCGGCCCCCTCTCGCCCTCGGCGAAACGACGCCAGACCTCGGGCCGGGCCCGGTCAGGCTTCAGATCGTCCATGTAGATGCCATCCTGGCTTAGCAGGGTCAGCACATCTTGACTGGCGCGCACCAGCTTGGCCGCCTCGCGATCCTCCAGCGCCAACCGCAGCGCGCGAAAGCCGTCCTTGTCGGCCTCGTCATCCGGAAAATTCAGGGCACGGATGAAATCCTCGGGCGACAGCGGTTCGCGCAGATCCTCGGCGGTGGTGCCGAAGGCAAGGCTGGTCTGCTGGTCCGATGGCGCCGCCGAGACGGTGGTTGCCGGGCGTGTCGACAGTGCCGGACGCGGGTGGCCTGCCCCGTCGCGGCGCGACACGAAGGTGGCCAGCGCGGTCTCGGCGCTTTTCTGCGAGGCGGCAATTGCATCCAGTTTCTTTTCGACCGAAGGCTTCACCGCCATCACCCCGGACTGGCTTTGTGTGACATAGGCATGGCGCAGCGCATCTATGGCAGCCTGCAGGCGTGCCGCATCTTCGCGCCAGATGCGCGCCGCGCGGACCGCCATCGCGGCCACCCAGATCAACGCGATCGGCAGCGCAATGGCCATCACGATCATCACTTTGGTCACCGTGTCGGTGCCGTCTTCGGGTGTGCCGACGCTAAGGAAGAAGACCGCCGCACCGACCAGCCAAATTGCTGACAACACCGCCGCTATTGCCTCGGCCGCGGTAAAGCCGGGCCGCGCGCTACGACGCCCGTAAACGCCCAGGTCGATGCCGGCCTTGTCCTTGGTATCAGTCATGCGCTCGCCCCTTCAGGGCTTCAGACGTAACGAATGCTCACGACCTCGTAGCTGCGTTCGCCGCCCGGTGTCCGCACCTCGACGCTGTCGCCCTCGTCCTTGCCGATCAGCGCGCGCGCCAGCGGCGACTTGATGTTCAGCCGCCCGCGTTCGATATCGGCCTCGGGTTCACCGACGATCTGGTAGGTCTTCTTTTCGTCGCTGTCCTCGTCGACCAGGGTGACGGTGGCGCCGAACTTGATCGTGCCGGACAGCTTGGTCGGGTCGATTACCTCGGCCAGCGACAGGATCGCCTCCAACTCCTTGATGCGGCCTTCGATGAAGCTCTGCTTTTCGCGGGCGGCGTGGTATTCGGCGTTTTCCGACAGATCGCCATGTTCGCGCGCCTCGGCAATCGCCTTGATCACAGCGGGGCGTTCCACCGACTTCAGAAGCCTCAGCTCACCGTCCAGCGCAGCGTTGCCGGCGCGGGTCATCGGTATTTTTTCCATCGTCCCCACCACAAAAACAAAACGCCTGCCGCAAGGATCGCGACAGACCGTCGTGTCCTTCAACTGACCGCAGGAAGCTGCGGTTTGCAAGGGGGCGGATGGCAAAGCCGGCATTGTGTCCGGCGCTGGCGCAGACCGGCAATTGATGTCGCGTCACAATTGCCCTTGGCCGGCAAGCGGGCTAACCATCGGAGCGTAGTCAGAGAATGTCGCGCGTCAGTTCCGCGCATCTGGGGAGAATGCACATGGCCGGGATCGAACGCGAGGCGATGGAATACGACGTGGTGATTGTGGGTGCCGGGCCTGCGGGCCTGTCCGCCGCGATCCGGCTGAAGCAGCTGGATGCCGAGCGAAGCGTCGTGGTGCTGGAAAAAGGCTCCGAAGTCGGCGCGCATATCCTGTCAGGCGCGGTTCTGGACCCTTCGGGCCTCGACGCACTTCTGCCCGACTGGCGGACGATGGGCGCGCCGATCACGGTGCCGGTCACAGAAGACAATTTCTATATCCTCGGCGAGGCCGGCAAGGTCCGCATCCCGAACTGGCCGATGCCGCCCCTGATGAGCAATCACGGCAATTACATCGTCTCGATGGGCAATGTCTGCCGCTGGATGGCGGAAGTGGCCGAAGGCCTCGGGGTCGAGATCTTCCCCGGCATGTCCTGCTCGCAGCTTGTCACCCGCGAGGACGGCAGCCTGAAAGGCGTCGTGGCGGGCGAGTTCGGGTTGAAGGCCGACGGCACGCCCGGTGACGCCTACGAGCCGGGGATGGAGCTGCACGGGCGCTATGTGTTCCTGGCCGAAGGCGTGCACGGGTCGCTGTCGAAACAGGCGATCCAGAGCTATGATCTGGCGCGTGACAGCCAGCCGCAGAAATACGGGCTGGGCATGAAGGAGATCTGGGAGATCGACCCCGCAAAGCACCGCGAAGGCACCGTGACCCACACGATGGGCTGGCCGCTGGGCAAGAACGCGGGCGGTGGCAGTTTCATCTATCACCTTGACAACAATCAGGTTTACGTCGGTTTCGTGGTCCACCTGAACTACAAGAACCCCTACCTCTACCCCTATGCGGAATTCCAGCGCTTCAAGCATCACCCGATGGTGGCCGAGCTTCTGGAGGGCGGTAAACGCGTCGCCTATGGCGCCCGCGCGATCAGCGAAGGCGGCTGGCAGTCGATCCCGAAAGTCGCATTTCCGGGCGGCGCGCTGCTGGGCTGTTCGGCGGGTCTGGTCAACGTGCCGCGCATCAAGGGCAACCACAACGCGATGTTCTCGGGCATCCATGCCGCCGAAGCCGCGCATCAGGCGATCAGGGCCGACCGCGCGGGCGATACGCTGCAGGCCTATGACACCGCGCTGAAATCCGGGCCGGTGGCCAAGGACCTCAAGCGCGTCAGGAACGTCAAGCCGCTCTGGTCGAGATACGGCCTTGTCGCCTCGCTGATGGGTGGCGGCATCGACATGTGGCTGTCGAACCTGATCGGGCTCAATCCCTTGGGCACGCTCAAACACGGCAAGACCGATGCGGCGGCGACCGGGCTGGCTGCGGATCATCAGCCAATCGACTATCCCAAACCCGACGGCAAACTGTCGTTCGACCGGCTGACCAACGTCAGCTTCTCGATGACCAATCACGAGGAAAGCCAGCCCTCGCATCTGAGGCTGAAGGACCCATCCATCCCGATCGCCGTGAACCTGCCGAAATACGCCGAACCGGCACAGCGCTATTGCCCGGCAGGCGTCTACGAGGTGGTCGGCGAAGGCGATGCGGCACGGTTCCAGATCAACTTTCAGAACTGCGTGCATTGCAAGACCTGCGACATCAAGGACCCCAGCCAGAACATCGTCTGGACCGTTCCACAGGGCGGCGATGGGCCAAATTACCCGAATATGTGATCGGCTGGCCGTCAGAGGTCGGTCAGGCCGCATTGCGTAACGGCGGGCACAAAGCTACGTTTGGCCCCGAAATCGCCCAAGGGAGGCCGCATGCCCCGCCTGATCCGCCCCGCCACCCGTCCCGTTACCCGTCCCATCGCGCGCCTTGCCGCCGCTTTGGCACTGGCCTGCGCCGTCGCCGCCCCAGCCGCGGTTCACGCCGACAACGGCCTTGTCGGCGCCTACCTCGCCGCTCGGCAAGCTTCAGGCAGCAACGACTATCGCGCTGCGGCTGACTATTACACCAAGGCGCTGGTCCGCGATCCGGCGAACCTGCTGCTGTTGGAATCCGCCGCCGTGGCGCAGCTGGCGCTGGGCAATCTCGAGACCGCAGCGCCGGTGGCCCGGCGGCTGGCAGAAGCGATGCCCGAGAACCAGGTCGCGCAGATGGTGCTGCTGGCCGATCAGCTGGTGCGCAAGGACTATCAGGCGGCGCTAGACGATTATGCCGCCGGGCGCGAGGTCGGGCCGCTGATGGACGGCCTTGTCACAGGCTGGGCGCATCTGGCGCTGGGCGATGTCAGCGAGGCCCTGGTGGCCTTTGACGCGGTTATGGAAAACCCGGCACTGGCGCCGTTCGGGGCCTATCACAAGGCCCTGGCGCTGGCGCTTGTCGGCGATTTCGAGGGCGCTTTGGGTCTTCTGTCCGGCGAAGAGGGCCCGGGCATGGCGCCGACCAAGCATGGCGTCATCGCGCAAGTCGAGGTTCTGGCCCAGTTGGAACGCCATGACGACGCGCTGGCCTTGATGGACAAGGCGTTCGGGGCCGATCCCGATCCGCAGTTCGCGGGCATCCGTGCGCGGCTGCAAAGCAGCGAAGGCTTGCCGTTCAGCCTGGTCACCGGTCCGGCGGACGGATTGGCCGAAGTCTTTTTCACTGTCGCGGGCGCCTTGAACGGCGAGGCCGAGGATACTTATACGCTGCTGTACGCGCGCATCGCCTCTGCACTGTCGCCGCGCCACACCGATGCGCTGCTACTGACCGCCGCGATCCTGGAACGGCAGGCGCAGTACGAACTGGCCACCGTCGCCTACAACCGCATCGCGCGCGACGATCCGGCGTTTCACATGGCGGAACTTGGCCGGGCCGAGGCCCTGCGCTCGTCGGACCGCGTCGATGCGGCGATCGAGGTGCTGCAGCAACTGGCCAAAAGCCATGCCGATCTGCCGGACGTGCATCGCGCGCTGGGCGATATCCTGCGCAACGAGGAACGCTATGACGAGGCCTCGAACGCCTATGATGCGGCCATTGCGAACCTGCCGGACCAGAACGAGTCGCACTGGGTGCTCTATTACGTGCGCGGCATCACGCACGAGCGCAGTGATCGCTGGCCCGAGGCCGAGGCTGATTTCCGCAAGGCGTTGGCGTTGTCGCCGGATCAGCCGCAAGTGCTCAATTATCTGGGTTATTCCTTCGTCGAGTCCGGCGAGAATCTGGACGAGGCTCTGGATATGATCGAACGCGCCGTCGCGGCGCGGCCCGAGGACGGCTTTATCATCGACAGCCTCGGCTGGGCCTATTACCGCCTCGACCGCTACGCGGATGCCGTGTCGCCGATGGAACGCGCCGCTGCGCTGACGCCGGTCGATCCGGTCATCAACGACCATCTCGGCGATGTCTATTGGGCTGTCGGCCGCCGCATCGAGGCCCAGTTCCAGTGGCGCCGCGCGCTGTCGCTTGATCCCGAAGAGGACGAAGCCACCCGCATCCGTCGCAAGCTTGAGGCCGGGCTGGACGTGGTTCTGGCCGAAGAGGGCGCCGATCCGATTGCCGTTGCGAATGACCAGGGCGGCTGACGGACCGGTCGTCACCGAGGCCGCGCCCGCCAAGATCAACCTCGCTTTGCATGTCACCGGCCAACGGTCGGATGGCTATCACACGCTTGACAGTCTGGTCGTGTTCGCGCCGTTGGGCGACGTGGTGACGGTGCGGGCGGCGGATGCCCTGACGCTTGAGATCACTGGGCCGTTTGCAGATGCGACGCCCCGGGGCGCGGACAATATCGTCACCCGGGCGGCGCGGCTGATCGGGGCTGACCGGGGCGCTGCGATCACCCTGACCAAGACCCTGCCGGTCGCCTCCGGTATCGGTGGCGGCTCGGCGGATGCCGCCGCCACGCTTAGGGCGTTGGCGCGGCTCTGGCAGGTGCCGCTGCCGCCACCCGAGGCGGTGCTGGGCCTTGGCGCCGATGTGCCGGTCTGTCTGGCCGGACGGCCTGCCCGGATGCGCGGCATCGGCGAGGTTCTCGACCCGCTGGCTGGACCGGTTCCGGTTCAGATGGTGCTGGTCAATTCCGGCATCGCAGTGTCGACCCTTGGTGTTTTCGCCCTGCTGTCCCAGCGTGAAAACCCGAGCCTGCCGGACATTCCAGGCCTTGCAACGGCGCGCGATACCGCACGGTTCGCGGCCCGCTGCCGCAACGACCTGCAACCCCCTGCCGAGGCATTGGTGCCTGCAGTCGGGGCAACGCTGTCGGCAATCAGGGCGACCGAGGGTTGTCTTCTGGCGCGGATGTCAGGCTCGGGTGCCACCTGTTTCGGGCTATTTGCCGATGCCGCTGCCCGCGATGCCGCGCACCAGGCGCTGATGCACGCGCACCCGGACTGGTGGGTTGCGGTTTAGCGCTTGGGTGAAGAGAGGGGCGTGACGGAGGGCAGCAGATGACCGCGGGCTGCCGCTACGACGCCTGAGGTCATCGCTTAATGGTCACGCATCTCCCGCCATCATTCGTCGCGCTTGTGGCAACGTAGCGGCTGACCGTCGTGCCATAGGCACGCCTCCGGCGTGACGGGGCGGTCGCCGTTGCCCGGCGGGCTACGCCCTTGCCACCGGGCAGGGTGCCTCTCGCCACGCGTTTCAAACTGAGGTCACCATGTTTCAGCTGATCCGTTCGACGACATAATCGGCCAGATCGCCCAGCATCTCGCGGATCGGGTGTGGGGGAACTTCGGTCAGTGCCGCCTTGGCCCTCGCGGCCCACTCCAGCGCCGCGTCGCGGGTGCTGTCCAATGTGCCATGCCGCGCCAGAAGCGCCATCGCCTGCTCCAGATCGCCAGCCTCGATCCGCCCCTTCTCGATGGTGCGCACCCAGAACTTGCGCTCATCTGCATCGGCCATGGCGACTGCACGGATCACCGGCAGCGTCAGCTTGCCCTCGCGGAAATCGTCGCCGGTGTTCTTGCCGATCACCTGCGAAGTGCCGCCGTAATCCAGGATGTCATCGACGATCTGAAACGCCACGCCCAAGGCGTCGCCATAGGTGAATAGCGCGCGCACCACCGGTTCCGGCGCGCCCGCGATGACGCAGCCGACCTCGGTCGCCGCCGAGAACAACGCCGCCGTCTTGCCGCGCACGACCTTCAGATAGGTCGCCTCATCGGTGGCCAGATTCTGTGCGGCGGTCAGTTGCAGTACCTCGCCTTCGGCAATCGTCGCCGCCGCGTTCGACAGGATATCGAGAACCCGCAGCGATCCGGTCTCGACCATCAGCTGGAAGGCGCGGGCGAACAGATAGTCGCCCACCAGCACCGAGGATTTGTTGTCCCACAGCAGGTTCGCGGTCGGGCGGCCGCGCCGCTTTGCGCTTTCGTCCACCACATCGTCATGCAGCAGCGTCGCGGTATGGATGAACTCGACCGTCGCGGCCAGTTTCACATGATCCGCACCCGCATAGCCGCAGATCCGCGCGGCGGCCAGCGTCAGCATCGGGCGCAGGCGTTTGCCGCCCGCCTCGACCAGATGCGCGGTCACCTCGGGGATGCGCGGCGCGTGTTCCGAGGCCATCCGCGCCCGGATCGCGGCATTGACCGCCGCCATGTCCCCGGCCAGGGCTTCGGCAAGACGGTCATGCGGTCTGGCGCGCGAGTGATCAAGGCTCATCTGGGGTTCCGTCAAGTCGTTTTGCCAATGGCTCGACAAAGCCAAGGCTTTGCCCTTAAGTCCAAGCCATGAAAGAGCTTCTGCGCACAACCGATCCCACCGTGATCCCCTATGCCACCGCCCTTCTCGAAGGCGAGGGTATAGCGGTGTTTCCGCTAGACGTCCACATGAGCGTCCTTGACGGATCGATCGGAGCGCTGCCCCGGCGGCTGATGGTGCGCGAGGCCGATCTGTTCGTGGCCCGCGCGGTGATGCGCGACAACGGAATTGCGGTTTACGAGGGCGGCTGAGGCCGCACAGGTGCGGCTGTGGCGCTGCCCGGCGGTTAAGACATCGGCAACTTCGCGCGCGCAGGCTGCGATCATCGCGGCAAGACCCGCGTCAAACGTGACACGACCGACGGAATGTGTTCCACTTCGCCTATTGCAACATAAAAATGGGAGCGGCTTTATGTCCATGACTTCGCATCTGCAGGAACTGCGCAGAAAGCATGAGGCACTGTCGGATCAGGTCGAGGCGGCCCAGCGCAGTCCGGCCACCGATGCGCTTCGGATCGCGGATATGAAAAAGCAGAAGCTGAAGATCAAGGAAGAGATCCAACGCCTGTCGCAACACTGAGGCGGATCTAGACACCGGCGCGCGCGGCCAGCGCCGCGCCGCCTGCAATCAAAAGCGCGGCCAGAAAAAGGGTCGCGGTCGGTTCGGCAAGTCCTGCCAGAACCAGAACAAGCGTTGACAGCAGCGGTGCGGCATAGGACGCCGTGCCCAGCAGCTGAATATTGCCATTCTTGACGCCGATATCCCAGACATAGAACGCCAAACCGACCGGGCCGAGGCCAAGCAGCAGCATCGCCGCCCAGCCGGTCGTGGTGGCAGGCCAGACGGTGTCCTCAAGCGCCAGATGTGCGAGCGCGGACAACAGCGACGCCGCCAGACAGAACACCGCGACGCTGGCCGTGGGCACGGCCCCCAGCCGCCGCGACAGCACAGAATATCCCGACCAGGTCAGTGCGCAGAGGAACGCCAGCGCATACCCCGGCGCTGCTGCCCCGACGAACCCCGCGCTGCCGCCCATGACGATCAGGGCCGCCCCTGCAAAGGCCAGGATCGCGCCCAGGATATGGCCACGCCGCAGCCGCTCGCCGGGCAGCAGGCCCGAAAACAACACGATCAGCAACGGCCAGAGATAGGCGATCAGCCCGGCCTCGGCGGGTGGTGCCATGCGAAGCGCCGAGAAATAGAAGAAATGATAGCCAAACAGCCCCGCCGTGCCGAACAGATAGACCCAGGGTGGAACCGCCTTCAGCACCGCGAAACCGCCGGTCCGGCCGACCCAGACAACGCCAATCACGCCGCCGATGGCAAAGCAGACGGCGTTCAGCTGCAACGGCGGCATCGGCGCGGTGCCGACGGTCAACAGCGCCAGAAGCGCCCACAAAAGGACCGCCACGAACCCGGTCGCTGTGGCGCCATTCCGGGTCACGCCCGCCTGCGCGGAAATCCGAGGCGCGAAGCACTTGGCGTCGGCGCCCGGGCAGCCTGCCGGGCCGCGACGAAGTCTTTCGCGCGTGTGATCGCAGGCAGCAGATCGGGGTTCATCAAGCCACGGTTCGCTGCACGCTGATAGACCATGTGCAGCGGGTTGGTGTTGACCTCGGTCACCACCGGACCGTGCTCGGTCAACAGCATGTCCCAGCCCAGCAGCCCGTGCTCGGCCAGACCCCAATGCCCCTTCACCGCAAGCTTCAGAGATTCGTCCCAATCCGCCAGGGTGACGCCCGCAAGAACTGCGCCGGTCACCGGATAGGTCGCTTCGTCGCGCCCCGAAAAGCGGTACATGCTCTGCACGCGCGTGATGCTGCCGCTGGCCATATCCAGCATGGCCACCATCGTTTGACCGGCGATGTAACCATCGGTCATCGCGCCCTTTGCCGGCAATCGGAAGACCCCGTAAAGCGCCGTTGGACCCGCCGCATCCTGTATCGTGACGATGCGCAGCGAGGCCGCTGTCTTGCCGACAAGCGCGGCAAGCACGTCGCCATGCTGCAGCATCTCCTGAAAGACATAGCCATCCGGGTAGAACGCAAAAATCTCGTCGACAAGACGCCGGGCCGACACCGCGCGGCCGTCGCCCAGCGTCAGGGTCTCGCCATCCTCCGATATCGCGGCATAGCTGGCCGCGCCAAACCCGCGCGAACTGTGCACCGGCTTGCCAAAGCACGGCAGATTGCCCGGGGTCTGCAGGAATTCCAGAACTGCATCGGGCGTGGTCAGGGTGCCCGGATCGTCGAAATGGAACAGGGTCGAGGCATGGCCCAGCATCCGCGGCGTCGGCAGGCCCAGCCGGTCGAACAGGAACGCGCTGAACATCTTGTCGGCGATCAGCGCATTCTGGGTCCGCAAGCTCAGGGGGTTCAGCGACATGTTCAGATCGTAGCTGGCCCGGTCCGACAAAAAGGCGCGCCGTTCATCATGGCTTAGGGCCGGATCGAACAGGCTGTAGAAATAATAATCGGTGGGCGTGATCCACCCCTGAACCGCAAGCCTGCCGATCTCGGTTACCTGCCGGTAAGGGCCCTTGCCGTGGGTCGCCTGGACCCAGCGCATCGCCTTGGCAAAGTCCAGCTTGCGCGACGGCATCTTGTGGATGAGGACAGTTCCGGCGTCCTGGTCGTTCACCTTCGTCGTCCTCATCAGGGCCATCGCGGCGGCAGCCAGGCCACCGCCGCGACGCCATTTCAGCGGTCAGACGAAAAACTGACCGCCATTGGCCGAGATTGTCGAGCCGTTGACGAAACCCGCATCATCCGAGGCCAGAAACGCCACGCAGCGGGCGATCTCGGCGGGCTCGCCCAGACGCCCCGCCGGGATTTGCGCGATGATCCCTTCGCGCACCTTTTCAGGCACCGCCATGACCATCTCGGTGGCGATATAGCCCGGGCAGACGGCATTGGCGGTGATCCCAGCGCGGGCACCTTCCTGGGCCAGCGATTTCACGATGCCAAGGTCGCCCGCCTTGGTCGCGGCATAATTGACCTGCGCGAACTGGCCCTTCTGGCCGTTAATCGAGCTGATCACGATGACCCGGCCGAACTTGCGCTCGCGCATCCCGGGCCAGATCGGGTGGACGGTGTTGAAAACACCGGTAAGATTAGTGTCGATCACCTCTTTCCACTGCTCCGGCGTCATCTTGTGGAACGGCGCGTCGCGGGTGATGCCGGCATTGGCGACCACAACCTCGATCGGGCCGAGATCGGCCTCGACCTGTGCGATACCGGCCTTGCTGGACTCGTAATCGGCGACATTCCACTTATAGGTCTTGATGCCGGTGGCCTTGGTAAAGGCGGCTGCCGCCTCGTCGTTGCCGGCATAGGTGGCGGCGACCTTGTAGCCTTTCGATTTCAGCTCTTTCGAGATGGCTTCTCCGATACCGCGCGAACCTCCGGTGACAAGTGCTACTCTGGACATGGTTCCTCCCTGGGGTCTGATTGCTTTAACATAACGTTATCGAAAGCATAGCGGACACGCAACTTTGTTGCGCGTCCGATGGCCCGATCAGGCGCGCTCAAGGCACATGGCAACGCCCATGCCGCCACCGATGCACAGAGTGGCGAGGCCCTTTTTCGCGCCGCGCCGGTTCATCTCGAACAGCAAGGTGTTCAGAACCCGTGCGCCCGACGCGCCGATAGGGTGTCCGATGGCAATGGCGCCGCCGTTGACGTTCACGATCGACGGGTCCCAACCCATGTCCTTGTTCACCGCACAGGCCTGCGCTGCAAAGGCCTCGTTCGCCTCGACAAGATCCAGATCGCCGACCTTCCAGCCGGCCTTTTCCAGCGCCTTGCGGCTGGCATGGATCGGGCCGACGCCCATGATCGAGGGGTCAAGCCCCGCAGTGGCGTAAGACGCGATCCGCGCCAACGGCTCCAGCCCGCGCTTTTCCGCCTCGGCTGCCGACATCAGCAGCACACCCGCCGCGCCGTCGTTGATGCCGCTGGCGTTGGCCGCAGTGACCGAACCGTCCTTGGTGAAGGCGGGGCGCAACTTTTGCAGGCTTTCAAGGGTCGCACCGTGCCGGATATATTCGTCCTGATCGACAACCGTATCGCCTTTGCGGGTTTTCACTGTGAACGCAACGATCTCGTCGGCAAACTTGCCCGCCTTCTGCGCCGCCTCGGCCTTGTTCTGGCTGGCCACGGCAAATTCGTCCTGCTGTTCGCGACTGATCTGCCACTGCTCGGCCACGTTTTCAGCTGTCTGGCCCATGTGGTAGCCGTTGAAGGCGTCCCAAAGCCCGTCCTTGATCATCGAATCGATGAACTTCATGTCGCCCATCTTGTGACCGGCGCGCAGATGCGCAACGTGGGTCGACAGGCTCATGCTTTCCTGGCCGCCCGCCGCAACGATGGCGGCATCGCCCAGTTGGATATGTTGTGCGCCCAGCGCCACCGCGCGCAGGCCCGAGCCGCAGACCTGGTTGATCGACCAGGCCGAGCTTTCCTTGGGTAGTCCGGCATTGATGTGCGCCTGACGGGCCGGATTCTGGCCCTGACCGGCGGTCAGCACCTGACCGAGGATCGTCTCGGACACTTCGCCCTTGTCGATACCGGCACGCGCCACGATGGCGTCAAGCATGGCTGCACCCAGATCGTGGGCGGGTGTGTTCGCGAAGGCTCCGTTGAAGCTGCCCACGGCGGTGCGGGCGGCGGACACGATCACTACATTGGTCATGGGCAAATCTCCTTTTGGCCTTGCGCGCTGGTTCAGGTCAGAGGCGCGATTCGCCGCCCGACTGCCAAGCTGTCAGAGGTTTTGGTAAGGAGAACGGTGCGCAAGGGCAATGCCGATGTGCCCGGCCAGGTTGCCGGACAGATCGTCCGGCGGGCGGATCAGGTCGCCCTTGGGCCGAAACCGCTAACCCCGCTGCTTGCTGTCGCGACCTTCACGCCAGGTCGGCATCGTAGTCGGCGCGCCATAGAAATAGCCCTGCTGGCAGTCGAACCCCATTTCGGTCAGAAAGGCGGCATCCTCGGCCGTCTCGACACTTTCGGCGACGGCGAACATGTCGAAATGATCGGCAATCGACAGAAGCGCGCGCGCCAGGCATTGGTTGTCGGCATCAGCATGGATGCCGCGAGTGAATTGCCCGTCGATCTTGATCGCGTCGAAGGTGAATTCGCGCAGGTAGCGGAACGAGGTGAAGCCCGATCCGAAATCGTCGAGCGCGAAGGAAATCCCCTGCCGCTGCAGCCCGCGCATGAAATGGCCGACAATATCGGGCATCACCATCGCCGAGCTTTCGGCGATCTCGAGGATCAGCCGTTCTGCGATGGTCGGGTCAAGGTCCAGGCCCCGGCGCAGGGTATCGATCCAGCGCGGATACCCGATCGAGCGCGCCGACATGTTGATCGCCAGACGCAGGCCCGGTTCCTCGGCCAATGTGGTCAGGCCCAGCTCCAGCGACAGACAGTCCAGCACCCGGCCCATTTCCGTGGTTTCCACGACGCCGATGAAATCCCGTGCGGGAATGATCCGCCCGGTATCGTCCAAAACCCGGATCAGCCCTTCGTGAAACGCGACCCTGTTGGTATTTCGCGACTGGACCACCGGCTGATAGGCCAACAGCACGTCACGCCGCCGGATCGCCTGACGCACCATCGCCAGCGTCGCGCGGTCGTGCATGGCGATGGCACCGGTCAGCGGGCTGTCCCCGTCCGCTTCGATCAGCATCTCATCCGCCTCGGGCATGTCCGCCATTCCGACCTCCGTCACGACCTTGCGCAATCTGCCCCCGAAACCCTTTCGCCGAGGTAAACTTTGCTGTTTGTTTCACCTGAGGCCCGCAGGATCAAAGGATGCACCTTATGGAACGCTGCACGTGGTGCGGAGACGATCCGCTTTATGTCGAGTATCACGACACCGAATGGGGCGTCCCCGAGCGTGATCCGCGCGCGCTGTGGGAAAAGCTGGTGCTGGATGGATTTCAGGCCGGGCTGGCCTGGATCACGATCCTGCGCAAACGTGACAACTTCCGGCGTGCTTTCGCCGGGTTCGACCCCGAAGTGATCGCGACCTGGGGCGAGGCGGATGTCCAGCGCCTGCTTGCCGATCCCGGCATCGTGCGCCATCGCGGCAAGATCGAGGCGACCATCGGCAATGCCCAGGCCTGGCTTCAGATCGAGGCAGACGGCGGCTTTGCGCCCTTCCTCTGGCGCTTTGTTGATGGCGCGCCGGTGCAGAACCGCTGGGCCTCGATGGCCGAGGTGCCCACCGAAACGGCCGCCTCGCAGGCGATGTCGAAGGCGCTGAAACAGGCGGGGTTCCGGTTCTGCGGGCCAACCATCGTCTATGCGTTCATGCAGGCGACGGGGTTGGTGAACGATCACATCGTGCCGTGTCATTGCCACGACAGGGTCGCTGCGATGGCCTGATAGCACCATATGGTGCACCACAGGGCAGCGAATGACCGCGGGCTGCCGCAACAACGCCAAAGGTCAGCGCTTTATGGCCCAGCATCGCCTGACGCCCATCGTCGCGCCAACGTTACCGTAGCGGCTGACCATAGGGGCGGTCAGCCGCTGCCCGGCGGGCTTCGCCCTGGTCACCGGGCCGGTGCTCGCATTCAGTCGCTCACGGCGTCCGCCGCGTCGCCCTCAGCCATCAGCGCCGCCAAAATCGCCCTGGCGTTCTCGCCATCCCATTCCGCCTCGCCGATCAGGCGGGCAACCTCGCGGCCCTCGGGATCCAGGATCACGGTCACCGGCAGGCCGACGATCCCCATCACCGCCGCCAGCCCGTGGCGCGGGTCGACATAGGTCGGCAGGTTGGTCACCCCGGTTTCCTCGAAAAACCGCGTGATCGCCTGCGGTGCGTTGCGCCCGGTGGCGATTGTCACGACGGCGAAATCCTCGCCGCCCAATTCGGCCTGCAGATTGTCGAGCATCGGCATTTCCTTGCGGCAGGGCACGCACCAGGTGGCCCAAAAGTTCAGCACCACCCATTTGCCGGCATAATCGGCCAGACGGTGGCTGCCGCCGTCCAGATCGCCAAACTCGACATCCTCGACCGGCTTCGGTTCGGCGTGGAAGATCAGTTTGCGCATATCGCCTTCGCGCATCGCCTCAAGCGCCGCGATATCAGCGGCCAGCGCAGCGCCGGTGGCGTTTGCGAAAACGAAAAGCGCCGTGTAGAGGACGCGGGAGATGATCGTAGCCATATTCCCTCCGAGGGGCCGATGACCGACAAGAACCGCAATACCATGTGGGGCGGGCGCTTTGCCGCCGGGCCGGACGCGATCATGGAGGCGATCAACGCCTCGATCTCGTTCGACCGGCGTCTTGCACCCCAGGATATCCAGGGCAGCCGGGCCCATGCCGCGATGTTGGCGGCGGTGGGCATCCTTACCGATAGCGATGCCAAGGCGATCCGGGAAGGCCTGCTCACGGTCTTGTCAGAGATCGAGACCGGCACATTCCCCTATCGGACCGAGCTGGAAGACATCCACCTGAACGTCGAGGCGCGGCTGGCCGAGCTGATTGGCGCCCCTGCCGGGCGGCTCCACACCGCCCGCAGCCGCAACGATCAGGTCGCCACCGACTTTCGCCTCTGGGTGCGCGATCAGTGCGATGCGGCGGTCGAGGGGCTGGGCGCCCTGATCCGCACGCTCTTGGCTCAGGCCGAGGCCGGTGCGGACTGGATCATGCCCGGCTTCACCCATCTGCAGACCGCGCAGCCGGTGACCTGGGGCCACCACATGATGGCCTATGTCGAGATGTTCGGGCGCGATCTTTCGCGCTTTGCCGATGCCCGCGCCCGGATGAACGAATGCCCGCTTGGCACCGCAGCTTTGGCCGGAACCTCGTTCCCGATCGACCGGGATATGACGGCGAAGGACCTCGGTTTCGACCGCCCCGCCGCCAATTCGCTCGATGCCGTGGCCGACCGCGATTTCGCGCTGGAGTTCCTGGCGGCCTCCAGTATCAGCGCCATGCACCTGTCGCGGCTGGCCGAGGAACTGGTGATCTGGTCCTCCGCGCAGTTCCGCTTTGTCACGATCTCCGACCGGTTCTCGACCGGCTCGTCGATCATGCCGCAGAAAAAGAACCCCGATGCGGCGGAACTTCTGCGCGCGAAGATGGGTCGTATCCTTGGCGCCACGGTGGCTTTGTTCACGGTGATGAAGGGCCTGCCCTTGGCCTATTCCAAAGACATGCAGGAGGACAAGGAACAGACCTTCGACGCCGCCGACACGCTGATGCTGGGGCTGGCCGCGATGGAAGGCATGATGCGCGACCTGACCGCCAACCGCGAGGTGCTGGAACACGCCGCCGCATCGGGCTTTTCCACCGCGACGGACCTTGCCGACTGGCTGGTGCGCGAGGCGGGCCTGCCATTTCGTGAGGCGCATCATGTGACCGGTGCGTTGGTCAAGCGCGCTGAAGACAAGGGCTGCGACCTGCCCGAGCTCAGCCTTGCCGAGATGCAGGCCGAGCATGGCGCGATCACCGCAGGCGTCTATGATGTGCTGGGCGTCCACAATTCCGTGGCCAGCAGAACCAGTTACGGCGGCACGGCGCCCGCGCAGGTGCGCGCGCAGGTGGCCCGCTGGAAGGAGAAGATCGGATGAGAACCCTCGCTATCCTCGCGCTATTCACATTGGCCGCCTGTGGCGCCGACGGCGCACCCGAACGCCCCGGCGCAGCGCAGACCGAGGTCGGCATCACCGGCACCGTCGAAGTCGGTGTGACCGGCGGCAACCGCTAGGCCAGGGTCAGACCGATCGGATCTGCTGCCCTGCGACGGCAGGCTTCGGACCCACGTCTGGAACCTGTCCGGTGCAGCGCATTGCCAGTCCGGTGGAACAAAGCGCTGCGGTTGCCCGCAGGCTGCCGCAGCGACGCCCAAGGTCGCCGCTTTATGGCAAGGTATCGCCTGACCTCATTCGTCGCACCAACCTCACCGTAGCGGCTGCCCTATGGTGCGGTCAGCGTCGCCATTGTCGCTCGGACCGATGGCGCGCGCCAATGCCGACCCCGGAAGCGCGCAGGTCGGGCGAGGATGGTGCTGCCAACCCAACGCATCGCCGCCCGCCCCCCGCAACCGCTGCCTCCGCGCGCAGCGTTAACCGCAACACCCGGCCCGGAAAGGTGTCGCGGCAGTGCCCGCCCGGTG
>JBBKVJ010000360.1:0-7058 GCA_037968375.1 Paracoccaceae bacterium
CGGCGGCGCGCGAGGCGGCGATCATCGCGACCCGGCAATATGCGAAGCGCCAGCGCACCTGGTTCCGGGCGCGGATGCGGGGCTGGCGGCAAATTCCGGCCGAGGTCGGTGGGTAACCCCTGGGCCACGCTTTGCCCAAACCCGGCGAGATACGGTTTTTTCGTTTGGAGGCTTTGTCTTGTCGTGCCAAGTTCACGTTCTGTTGACCGATTCCCGGAGGCCCTTGCATGGCCATTACTGATCACGCCCCTGACCTGCCGCTGGTGCGGCTTGTCGCCATCCCCCGTCTGGCCCAAGGCGGCAAGTGGCGGGTCGAGGCGATGCGCAGCTATTCGACGCCGCTGATCTTGTGGTTCACCCGTGGTCAGGGCCGGATCACCGCAGGCGGTGTCACCCGCGGCTACGGCCCGCACAACCTGATCTTCCTGCCGCCCGGCACGATGCACGCGTTCGAGTTGAACCAGCATGTCCACGGCACCGCGCTGTTCCTGCCGCAGGGCAGCGATCTGCCGCTGCCGAAAAAGCTGACCCATCTGCGGATCCGCGAGGCGGTGCCGCAAGGTGAGATGGCAGTGCAGATCGACACCATCCAGCGCGAACTGGACGGCACCAAAATCGCCCGCGCCCGCGCCATCCGGCACCATCTGGGCCTTTTGTCGGTCTGGCTTGAGCGTCAGATCCTGGCCGATGGCGGTGCCGAAGAGGCCCCGCGCCCGAAAGCCGCGATCCGGCTGGCCCGGGCCTATTCCGACAAGGTCGAAACCGATTTCCGCTCGGGCAAGTCGGTGGCCGATTATGCCGCCGAACTGGGCGTGACGCCGACGCATCTGACCCGCGTCTGTCAGGAAACCTGCGGCCGTCCGGCCTCGTCGCTGCTGCACGACCGGCAGTTGTTCGAGGCGCGGCGTCTGCTGGCAGAGACGAAACTGCCGGTGCGCGATATCGCCGAAGCCCTGGGCTATGGCTCGGCGGCTTATTTCACCCGCTCCTTTTCAGCCCGCATTGGCAAGACGCCCTCGGCGTTTCGGCGCGCGCAATAGACGGGCTCGGCAGAAAAGGCCTGCGATCCACCACATCTGCTGGGAAAACGTGATCGCCTCAACCCTTGAATACCGGGCGACAGTCGCGTTCACTAGGACCAATGTCGTATTTGTTGAACGGGCATGTCGTTTTCGGCATCTCAACCGGCAAAACAGTGCGTTGACGCATCGGGCAAACTGGTGCCGAATAAGGCCAATCGGGGGGACGGGCAAAATGCCTGATGATTCCCCCTGCAACAAAAGAACGTGTCACAGGGAGATAATTATGACGTATCATAAACCTATGGGCGAGGCGATCCATCCTGCCGTCGCCATGTATGCCGACGAATGCAAGGCCGGCGATCTGAGCCGCCGCGAGTTTCTGACCCGGGCCACCGCACTTGGCGCCACGGCCACCGTTGCGTACGGCATGCTGGGGCTTGAGGCGCCTGCCAATGCCGCAGCACATTCCAACGCGGTGATGGGCGGCACGATCCGCGCCAACATGGAGACCAAGGCGCTAAAGGATCCGCGCCTGTTCGACTGGTCGGAATTGGCCAACTTTACCCGTGGCTGGCTGGAATATCTGGTCGAATACAACCGCGACAGCACGTTCCGCGGCATGCTTCTGGAAAGCTGGGAGACCAATGACGACGCCACCGAATACACGCTGAAGGTTCGCCCCGGCGTGAAGTGGAACAACGGCGACGACTTTACCGCCGAGGACGTTGCCAACAACATCACGCGCTGGTGTGACAGCAATGTCGAAGGCAATTCGATGGCGACGCGGATGGCGGCCCTGGCCGACGAGACCACCAAGATGGCGCGCGAAGGTGCGATCACCGTGGTTGATCCGCTGACCGTCAAGCTGGTGCTGAATGCGCCCGACATCACGATCATCCCGGGCATGGCCGACTATCCGGCGGCCGTGGTACATTCGAGCTATGACGGCGGCGATCCCGGTGCGAACCCGATCGGCACCGGCCCCTATCTTCCGACCACCAACGAGGTTGGCGTCAAGCAGGTGCTGTCGCGCAATACCGACCACACCTGGTGGGGCACCGAGGTTTATGGTGGCCCCTACCTTGACACCATCGAATACATCGACCTCGGCACCGACCCGGCGGCGAACTTTGCCGCGGCGGGTTCGGACGAGATCGACATGACCTACCAGACCTCGGGCGACTTCGTCGAAGTCTTTGACAGCCTGGGCTGGACCAAGTCCGAGGCCGTCACTTCGGCCACCATCGCGGTGCGGTTCAACCAGTTGGGCGCGCCCTATGATAACAAGGACGTCCGCAACGCGCTGCGGATGGCGGTCGATAATGCGGTGGTGCTTGAGCTTGGCTATGCCGGGCTGGGGATCGCGGCGGAAAACCATCATGTCTGCCCGATCCACCCCGAATATGCCGAACTGCCGCCGCAAAAGGTCGATCCGGCAGGGGCCAAGGCGGCACTGGAGGCGGCGGGTCACGGCGCTACCGAGTTCGAGCTGATCTCGATCGACGATGCCTGGCAGTCGGCAACCTGCGACAGTGTCGCGGCGCAGATGCGCGATGCAGGCATCAACATCAAGCGCACGATCCTGCCGGGGTCGACGTTCTGGAACGACTGGACGAAATACCCGTTCTCGGCCACCGAGTGGAACATGCGTCCGCTTGGCGTGCAGATCCTGGCGCTGGCCTATCGCACCGGCGAATCCTGGAACGAGACGGCGTTCAGCAACGCCGAATTCGATGCCGGTCTGGCCAAGGCGCTGTCGATTGCCGATGCCGACGAGCGGCGCACCGTTATGGCCGATATCGAGAAGATCATGCAGGACGAAGGTGTCCTGATTCAGCCCTACTGGCGCTCGATCTTCCGGCACTACAAGGACAACGTGATGGGTGCGGAAATGCATCCGACGTTCGAGCATCATCACTACAAGTGGTGGATCGCCGCGTGATCGGCTTTGGGGGAGGCCTTTTGGCCTCCCCGACCTTTCTTTCCAGTCCCGGCCAAGCGCCGTTCCGCCGTCCGGGCACGGCCAGGAGATGCGCATGCTGATGTTCCTTCTCAGGCGGTTGGTTCTGTTGATCCTGACCGGCCTGTGCATGACCTTCATCGTGTTCTCGCTGACCAATCTCGCGCCCAAGCTTGAAACGCTGGCCAAGCAGGAAGCCTCGGCCCGGATGACCGACGAAGAGGTCGCCCGCTGGATCGAGCGCAATGGCTATGGCGGGCCGATGCTGATGCGGTATGGCGAATGGCTGGGTGTGGTGCCGGGCTGGACCAAGACCGAGGCTGACGGGCGCCTGCGCGGGCGCTGTATCGACCGCGCCCTCGACAATACCGATGTGCCGCGCTTTTGCGGGCTGTTGCAGGGCGACTGGGGCCAATCGACCGTCTTCAAGGCACCGGTCAGCGAGATCATCGCGACGCGGCTTGGCCTGACCGGTTATCTGATGTTCTGGGTGATGATGCTGATGGTGCCGTCGGCGCTGATCATCGGCGTGATGGCGGGGATGCGCGAGGGCAGCCGCACCGACCGGACGCTGTCGACATTCTCGATCGCCTCGACGGCGACGCCGGAATACGTCTCGGGCGTGATCTTCATCGTGTTTCTGGCCTCGCCCATCGGCTTTAACATCTTCAAGGGCACCGCCACGTCCGCCGCCGACAATATTACCTTCGAGAACTTCTTTCTGCCGGTGCTGACCATCGCGCTTTATGGCATCGGCTATATCGCGCGGATGACCCGCGCCTCGATGACCGAGGTGATGACCGCGCAGTATATCCGCACCGCCCGCCTGAAAGGCGTGAGCTTTCGCAACATCGTGATCAAACACGCGCTGAGGAACGCGCTGATCGCACCCTTTACGGTGATCATGCTGCAGTTCCCGTGGCTTTTGAACGGCGTCGTCATCGTCGAGACCCTGTTCAACTACAAGGGCTTTGGCTGGACGCTGGTGCAGGCGGCGGGCAACAACGACATCGAATTGCTGCTGGCCTGCTCGGTGGTCGCCGTCTTTGTCGTGCTGATCACCCAGCTGATTTCGGATGTCGGCTATGTGTTCCTGAACCCGCGCATCCGCGTCACCTGAGGAGACGAGCCGATGGAATCTCTCAGCTGGGGCGGAATAATCGGCGGCGTGGCCTGGCAGTTCCTGCCGGTCTGGATCGCGCTGATCGTGACCTACGCGCTGTCGATCCGTTACAAGCGGCGGCTGGCGCTGTATGGCAAGCTGTTTGACTCGACCATCGGCATGATCGGTTTCGGCATGGTGATGTTCTGGGTCTTCACCGCACTTTTCGCCGACATGGTCGCGACCCATACCGCACTGACGCAGGTGTCGGGGATGAAGAACAAGCTGCCGGGCGCGCCGTTGCCCGAAGGCTTTGAGGGTTACGCATATTACCTTCTGGGCGGCGACAATCTGGCCCGCGATGTGTTCAGCCGGATGGTTTTCGGCGCCCGTGAAGTGCTGAAGATCGCGCCCGCTGCGACGATCTTTGCCTTCATGGTGGGCATCACGCTGGGCCTGCCCGCAGGCTATTTCGGTGGCAAATTCGACACCTTTCTGTCGTTCCTTGCAAACCTTGTCCTGGCGTTTCCGGTGATCTTGCTGTTCTACCTTCTGGTCACGCCCGAGATCGTGCAGACCGGCATCCCGAAATACCTGGCCGGTGTTCTTTTCCTGTTCCCGATCATCTTTCTGGTGATCCTCTGGCACAGCCGGTTTTTCACCCAGCCCAAGGTCCGCAACATTTATGTGGGCATCACATTGGTGATCGGGCTTTGGCTGTATTCCGGGCTGGCCTTCAACGCCGATCCGCTGGGGCTGATCTCGATGGCGCCGAATATCCTGATCGTCTTCGTCTCGGTGGTGTTCGTGAACTCACCCACCGTGTTCCGGATCGTGCGGGGCCTTACCCTCGACATCAAGACGCGCGACTATGTGGCCGCCGGTCAGACCCGCGGTGAAGGCCCTTGGTATATCATGCTGTGGGAGATTCTGCCGAACGCGCGCGGGCCGCTGATCGTCGATTTCTGCCTGCGGATCGGTTACACCACGATACTTCTGGGCACGCTTGGTTTCTTCGGCCTCGGCGTCAGCCCCGAAAGCCCCGACTGGGGGTCGACCATCGACGAGGGCCGCCGCCTGTTGTCGATCTACCCGCACCCGGCACTGGTGCCGGCGTTTGCCCTGATGAGCCTGGTTCTTGGCCTCAACCTGCTTGCCGACGGCCTGCGCGAAGAAAGCCTGAGGGACTGACGGTGACTGCGCCCGCAATCACCGGATGGGGCATAGCGAAACGCTCGATCGTTTTGCGGGCCCCACACAGCAAAGTTTAAGAACCCAGATGGGGGAAGCGACATGACCCAACCGGATTATGACGGACCGATCCTGGAGATCGCGAACCTGTCGATCTCGTTCTTCACCCGGCTGCGCGAAATCCCCGCCGTCATGGATTTCTCCTGCACCGTGATGCCCGGCGAGGCGATGGGGCTGGTCGGCGAGTCTGGGTGCGGCAAGTCCACCGTGGCGCTGGGGGTCATGCAGGACCTTGGCAAGAACGGCAGCATCGTCGGCGGCACGATCAAATTCAAGGGCCGCGATCTGGGGAAGATGACGGAAAAGGAATTGCGCGATATCCGGGGCCGCGAAATCGCGATGATCTATCAAGAACCGATGGCCTCGCTGAACCCGGCGATGAAGATCGGCAGGCAGCTGATGGAAGTTCCGATGATCCACGAGGGCGTCTCGGCCAGCGAGGCGAGAAAGCGCGCGCTTGAGGTGGTGACCGACGTGCGGCTGCCCGACCCTGAGCGCATTCTGGATGCCTATCCGCACCAGCTGTCGGGTGGCCAGCAGCAGCGCATCGTCATCGCCATGGCGCTGATGTCGAAGCCGTCGCTCTTGATCCTGGATGAACCGACCACAGCGCTTGACGTGACGGTCGAGGCGGCTGTCGTCGATCTGGTCAAGGATCTGGGCAAGAAATACGGCACTTCGATGCTGTTCATCAGTCACAACCTGGGGCTGGTGCTGGACACCTGCGACCGGCTTTGCGTGATGTATTCCGGCGAGGCGGTCGAGACCGGCCGCATCAAGGATGTCTTTGACGAGATGCAGCATCCTTATACCCAGGCGCTGTTCCGGTCGATCCCGCTGCCCGGGGCCGACAAGAACGATCATCCGCTGGTCGCGATCCCGGGCAACTTTCCGTTGCCGCACGAGCGCCCGCCGGGCTGCAATTTTGGCCCGCGCTGCGATTATTTCGAAGCCGGACGCTGCGATGTCGGCGAGATCCCGATGTTCGACGTGGCGCATGGCGACCGGCACGAAAGCCGTTGCGTGAAGTTTGCCGAGATCGACTGGAATCAACCGCCCAAGGCCGCGAAGAAATTCGAGAAGACGCCGGTGGGCAAGGTTGTCTTGAAGATGGAAGACCTGCGGAAATACTACGAGGTGTCGGGCGGCATGTTCGGTGGCGGCGGCACCAAGGTGGTGAAGGCCAATGAGACGCTGAGTTTCGAGGCGCGCGAAGGCGAGACGCTGGCCATCGTCGGCGAGTCGGGTTGCGGCAAGTCGACCTTTGCCAAGGTTCTGATGGGGCTGGAGACGGCGACCTCGGGGTCGATCCTGCTGTATAATCAGGACATTCAGGACACGCCTATTGAGCACCGCTCGACCGAAACGGTGTCATCGGTGCAGATGGTATTTCAAAACCCGTTCGACACGCTGAACCCGTCGATGACGGTCGGCCGTCAGATCATCCGGGCGCTGGAAATCTTTGGCGAAGGCAATTCTGACGAGGAACGCCGCAACCGGATGCTGGAATTGCTGGACCTGGTGAAGCTGCCGCGCGAGTTCGGCGACCGGATGCCACGGCAGTTGTCGGGCGGGCAAAAGCAGCGGGTGGGGATCGCGCGGGCCTTTGCCGGGGGTGCCAAGATCGTGGTCGCGGATGAGCCGGTCTCGGCGCTGGATGTATCGGTGCAGGCGGCGGTCAACGACCTTTTGAGGGAGATTCAGCGCAAGAACGGCATGAAGC